>CASEHG010000324.1 GCA_949287565.1 uncultured Brachyspira sp. | reverse complement strand
TTTATTTCAGTTGCTATATTCTCTACATTTGTAACACTTTGACTAATTTCTTCTAAATCAGTATTATTTTTTGCTAAACCCATGAATTAACACTCCTTCAAATATTATTCTGATTTTATTATCAAAATTTTGAGTGTTATATAATCAGATACCTTAAAAACATTGTTATTTTAATTATAAGTTAATATATTCACATAGTATAATGAATTAATCGTTAGAAAAATATCTTTATTAGAGTGGCGTACAGAGCCTAATAATGGCATTCTGGACAAGATATTTATACATAAAATCAGAATAATATTTGAAGGAGTGTTAATTCATGGGTTTAGCAAAAAATAATACTGATTTAGAAGAAATTAGTCAAAGTGTTACAAATGTAGAGAATATAGCAACTGAAATAAAAACTGACATCGAAGGAGTAGTTCTTTCTACGGATAGTATCAAGGCTATTGTTGATGAAATTCAAAACAGAATTGGCTTAACTGGTGATACTGGTGGTAGCTCTTCGGCTGGTTCGATGATGTCAAAATTAAATCAAATTATCAGTACAACGGTTTCTGGCGGTGGAGGTTGGGAAATACCGTCTATTAAAAGAATTATACAAAGTGGCGAAAAACTTTCAGAGCTTGGTATGGCACCAAATACTAATTATAAACTTTTAGTTATACCTAATCGTTTTATATTAAATCAACCAGAGTCGGGCGATAATGTTTATGCTGGTGTCTTCACTACAAGTTCAAGACATTACTTTTATATTAATAATATTCAAACAAGTCCTTCTCAAAGGAGTAGTTGTTATTTACCTCTGTGTGTACCATTTTATTTTAAAATAAGTATGTTGTCTTATTCACCTGCCTTTAATATCCATAATTGTTATATTTTTTGGCTCAATGATTAATTAATAAGTATATTTTAAGAAAAGAATGAATAATGGGAAAAATAGTAGATTTAATTGAAAAATTAAAATAACAATTAAATGGCAGGGAGTGATATAATGTCTTTACAAACAAATACAAACAAATTAACCGAGCTAAAAAATAAGGCAAATAATCTTCCAAACCAAAATCCACCCGCTCAATTGCAAGAAAAGAGTGTAACCCCAAATATTTCTGGATTGGAAGTAACGCCTGATGCGGAATATGACGGTCTGAGTAAAGTAACCGTTAATGGAGACAGTAATTTAGTTCCTGAGAATATTAAAGAAGGAGTAAGTATCTTTGGAGTTGAGGGTAGTAATACAGGAATAGAATGGATTCCAATAGTAAACACCAGAGCACCTGACATTGGTACTCACTATTTGTCATTAACATTGGAAACATTGCCAGCTATTGTTTTGTTAAGAGACACATACAGTCGTCAATATGGGTTTGGAGGAGTTGTGTTTGGACGAATGGATAATGCATTATATTATAATATAACAGGCTCCTCTGGAAGTACATTAGATATTGAGAGTGCTACAATTACCGAATCTGAAAATAAATTTAATATTCAAATAACATATTCTATTGGTCAGGGAGTGGCATTATTTTATGCTATTATACCAGCAGAATAAATTTAAAGAGGTGATAGTTTAATGTCAACACCATTACAAACAAATACAACTAAATTAAATGAACTAAAAACTAAAGTCAATAATTTGCCAGACCAAAATCCTCCTACTTTACTTCAAGAAAGAACAGTGGTTTCTACCACTGTTCAACAAGAAGTATTACCAGATGAAGGGTATGATGGATTTAGTAAAATTATAGTAAATGCAATACCAAATGGGGAGGAGATGAGTTTTTAATGTCAACAATATTACTAAATGATAGTACAATGATAGATATAGCAGATGCTATTAGAGAAAAAACTGATACAACTAATCAGATGTTGCCCAGTGAAATGGGGGGGCAATAAGAGGTATATCTGCGGTGGAAAAGAGGATAATACCTACTCGGTTATATGCGGATAATTCAAAAGTTGATGTAACGGGTAAAGGTATAGTTTTCCTTAGAGGTGGCATAGTCAGCGTAACAATAGATGGAGCGTCTGTAAGGATTTCTCAAGAAGAGCAGGGGTCTTATTATAGGATAATTGATACAATTCCTATAAGATTTAATAATTCAGCTACTATTCCAGCGGATTGTGCAGGTATTATTGGGGAGGAAACGGACGTTATTCTAACTGGGTATCCAGTGAAAAGAATATATGGAAGTCCGAACTCGTCTACTCCGATAGTTGCGAACGGAA
Source organism: uncultured Brachyspira sp. (assembly GCA_949287565.1). Classification (GTDB taxonomy): domain Bacteria; phylum Spirochaetota; class Brachyspiria; order Brachyspirales; family Brachyspiraceae; genus Brachyspira. Next base: position 11,384 of record CASEHG010000324.1, on the reverse strand, counting down.
AAGGCTATGCTATCCTTTCGAGCGAAGATGACGGAAACTACGCAAGAATAGGCAAGGTTGTTTTAGATGGAAAAACTATTTTAAATGAATGGGCGGGCCTTTATGGAAGCTCTATAAGGTTAGATTTCAACCAAAGTATAAGTATTTCATATGCTAATACAGTAGGTTATCAAAACGAGGTCAGTTGTGTAATTTATCTTTTTGAATAATTGAGGGAGGATTATAAATGGCTTTAAATAAACCAAATAACGAAATAGACACAAGTACATTAGCACAAGAAAATACATCACAAGAGATTAAATTATCTACTGAAAGTATCAAAGCAGTAGCGGACGAAATACTTTCAAGAATGGGCTTAACTAACGACACGGGGGGGGTACTTCTACAGGAAGTGTCTTTGCTAAACTTAATGCCCTGCTGACGCAGATAGCGAGTAGCGGAGGTAGTGGATGGAGCGATTTCAAGATTACGAGTAAAAGTATAAGCGGCAAAAATAAATCGTTTTCATATACAACTACACATCCAGCAATAGTAATGTCAGAATCAAGAAATTCGAATAACTATTCATTTCCAGTTAGCTTTAATAAAACAGCAGCGTCGTTTAGTGCTACAACCGCAGGCGATGGTTCAGGAAATATAATTAGCTTTGTTTCAAAAGGAACAACTGTAACTGGTTCAACAGGCAGTTCATCAGTTAATAATTATTGTGGTTGTATCGTAGCAGAATTTATTTAACCACAACGAAACTTTTAGAAAGGAGTGAGTGCAAACTATGATAGATTTACCTTGTTTACCATTAATACAAGAAAGATTTTGGAATGCAATTAAAGATAAATTAACACCAGAAGAAAAGAAATATTATCCAGATTTTAGTCTATATGTGTTTCCTCAAGCGTGGGGCGATACATCTTTAGGTTTTGGTGGAATTGGTGGTCAAGCTATAACAACGGGTTATACAACTGTTATTATAGAATTAAACAGTAATTATTGTGGTGTGTTCTTTAATGAAAGATTAGCTTATGTTATAAAAAATCCGAATGATAAATTCTTTGATGATTTATATAAAATGAAAATGTCAGATGTTGCTCATAGTGGCTCTTATAGAAGAAGGGAAGAAAATAATGAAAATAAAAACAATATTTAATTGGATTAATGCAGATTGGAAAAGAGTAAAAAATCATTGTAGGACTACTGACAATAAAGAATTTACAGAAAATGAAGCTACTGAAATATTTAAAAAGAAACTTTTAATATCTGAACATAGCCCAATTAGACTTTTAGAATTTGATTGGTCTTGGAAACAAATTCCTTATTGGGTTTCTACTGAGTGGAGTAGACATAAGTTTGAGAAATTTATAAGCACTCAAAGAGATGATAGATTAAAAGATGATATTCCAAGAAATGATAAGCCTCAAGGTGCATTAGTAAATTTTGATGGGTATGCAAATGAACAGAATATGATTGACTCTGAAAGAAAAAGGTTGTGTTATCAGGCAACACCAGAAGCAAGAAGGTTAGGTGAAAGTTTTAAGATTGAATTACATGAAACACATCCGTTAGAGTCTGATGTAATAGTACCAAATTGTATTTACAGATGTGGATGCCCTGAATTTTCTTCTTGTGGATTTTTAGATAAATTTAAGAAATGGGTAGAAGATAACAATAAAGAAATTGATTGGTTTGATATTCAAAGTAGATATGATGCATACAATGAATATTTCTATAGTATTCATAAGGAATAAAAAAAATAAAAATATTTTTTAAAAGTGCTTGACAAATCATGAAAAATGTGATATAATAGTAATATGATAGTATAGAACTATTATAATAAGATATTAGAAAGGGGGTGACATGGATGATTTAGTACCAATAAGCACTAAATTAGATACTGTTATTGAAGATACTACAACATTAAAAACTACAACAGGTACTATAGATACTACAACTAAAGATACTAATAGTAAAGTAAATAGTATGCAGACTAAGGTTGATGGAATTGATAGCAATGTAGCTGAAATAAAGAGTACAGTATCTAATTTAGGTGGTGAAACATCAACAACTGGATGGGGTGTATTGGCAAAAGAAAAAACTTTTACAGGACAATATGCCGGTCTGATTGAAGTTGAAAGGGATGCGTTAGAATCCTTTGTGTTTCTTGATTATTTTATACCTCCTGTTTCAGGAATGTATACAATCGAGGTACAAGGTAATCTAACCGTTAACGATTGGATTGATATGGGTTTATATATGTTTACTTATAATGACTTGGCACGTATATGGCAAACGGGTGTTATCATGAATGAAATGAATAACAAAGGTACTATGACTGGTTCTTTTTGGAATTTGAAGATGTTGCTATCTGATTTAAAGGATAATAATGCTGCACAATATGAGTTTATGAAAAATTTTACAATCGAAAAAGACACAGAAGTATTAGAATTTGGTAATTTTTATTCATATTCTGAAACTGCAATTGATACATACGATTGTATTTTATTAGAAGCTGGCAAACCATATATTCTGACTGGGTATCTTGATGACAATCAGGGTGGTGACCCTATTGAATGTTATATATCGAGTGTAAAATATTATTATGGTAACGATGTAAATCCACATTTATAAAATTATAAGGAGTGGATAATATGACAACTGGCGAAAAGAAATTTTTAGCTTATACAGATGATTTAGTACCAATAAGCACTAAATTAGATACTGTTATTGAAGATACTACAACATTAAAAACTACAACAGGTACTATAGATACTACAACTAAAGATACTAATAGTAAAGTAAATAGTATGCAGACTGTGATTTCTAAGCTTGGTATTGACGCCGATGGATTATATGTAGAAACGGAGTGATTCAGATGGCAAAGATATATTTAGGTAAAGAAAATACAGCTATAGCTATATCTAATTTGATTAGTGGTGCAAAAAGTTTGTTAAGTAAGATGCATATTTGCAAAGAAGGTACTTTGACAGACATTAAAACATCTATTGGAAGTGATGCAGATGTCGCCAGTAGCTCAGGCACTATATTTAGCAAATTAAAATATATTTCTGAAAATATGAGTACAAGTAGTGGTAGTAGTGTTCCTCGTTCTCCTAAAAGAATAGAACTGCTGACGAGTACCGGAGAGGAAGTTAGTGGTAAAGGAAGATATTTTGGGACGTGCCGTGGCGATAGACTTGATGGTGGATTTTATGTTGATGGGACTCGTATGTATATCGAACATTATAGTTCTATCTATGAAGATGAATATATATATTTTGAAGGAGAATTTAATAATAGTATACGTCTTGTGTACTCATTAAATTCAAGTTCATATTATGGAAGTATTATTGCTGTGGTATACGAGGAGGCGTAAACTATGACTATATCAGATATATTATCAGAAATAATAGGGAAACTTGGTCAAGGAAGTAGCACATCACCTGATGCCCCTGAACCTGATTATTTTTGTTGGTATAATGGAGAAGACGATATCAATATAAGTAATACAGGTGGTGGGAAGGCTATATTTAGCTTTACTAATAACAGGGGAGATGAGCTACAACAACAATTCGGAGCAATGACTGTTGATGGTGTGAGCCTTAACAACAGCGCATGGTGGACTTGTCCTGATAAATTTGAAATAGAGTTTCAAAACACCTTTAAGTATGTTGGTACGAGTGGGTCAAGTAGAGCACCAGTTGGAAGTATTTTTATTATATGTTACAAATAATAATATAATATATTTAGAAAAAAAATATAATATAACGACTTGTGGAAAAATAGATATTAGATAATATATAAGTTGTCAATCAAACAAATAAACTATTTTTTTTATCAATATATAAACATAAACTGTAATGAATGCGAAAAAACAAAAAAAATAACATTGTTAGAATATTGGTTGATAGGTAGAAATGGGATTGTAGTGATACACTATTTATATCTTTTACTAATAATGATATATGTTATAAAATTTTAATTAGAAAGGAATAAGATTTATGCCCGAAAAGAATTTTATAGCTGACAAAGCTACTTTAGACAGCTTAAATAATAAAGTAGGCACTTCCGCTGATGTTAGCGGAAGTGCATCTTCAGATAGTCTATTTTCTAAAATCAATTATTTAATTGAAAATAGCGGTGGAACTATTGATTATAGTACCACTCTTGGTGAGATATTAACAGCGGCACAAAATGCACACACTATTGATTATACTACTACACTTACTTCTATTAACAGCATTTTATCATCATTATTTTTAGACGGAATTGAGATTAAACAAGCTGGAACAATTCAAACAGCCTCTGGAACTTCAACACAGACATACGAGGCTATTAAAAATATTTGTTTTATTTCAAATGATGGTACAGGAGATTTGACTGTTCAAATTGGTGATAATTCTCTCACTTTACATTCTGGGGAAGTGTTAAATGATGTGGATTGTTACTCTAGTAATGTTATTATAAATGGAACTGCTGAAGCTCCTTATAGAGCATTATTTGTTAAGTAAGGAGCGATAATGTATGGATAAAATTCTTGAACATGAAAAAATATGTAAAGAATTAAATGAAATTTATGCAAAGAAAAATGCAGATTATGGCAATTCTTTTGGTGATACATTTCAGAAACTTGGTTTAATATCAGCTATTACCAGAATTTCAGATAAATATAATAGAATTTGCAATTTGGCAACTAAAAATTCTAATGAAACAAAGGTTAAGGATGAAACTATAGAAGATACATTAAAAGACTTAGCTAATTATTGTATTATGACATTAATAGAAATGCAGTACAAAAATATTACACAAACAACATCAGCCACTAAAAGAAGTATTAAATCAGATAAATTAGAAATCTCTGATAAAGAAAATTCTTTAAGTAGTGAAATAGAAAGGTTTATATCATAATGAAAATAGGGATAGATTTTGATAATATTTTGTCAAACACTACATCTGCTTATCTCGACTTATTTAATAAATTAGTTTCTACAAATTATACAATGGAAGATATTAGAGACTGGGATATGCGTAAAGTTTTACCAGAAAAATATAAATATCTTATAGAAACATTGTGGAATAATAAAGAATTATGGGATAGTATCAAACCCTTAAATGAAAGTCAAGTATACGTTAATTTATTATCTAAAGAGCATGAAGTTTATATAGTAACTGCTACTGGATTACAAACTGTTGATAATAAATTTTCTTGGCTTTGGAAAAATTATCCCTTTTTAGATAAAGATAAATTTATTATTGCAAACGATAAAACTATGATAGACCTCGATGTTTTAATAGACGATTATCAAAATAATTTACTCGGTGGTAAGTATAAAGGTATTTTATTTACCTATCCTTGGAATGAAGATTTTAATGCAGAACAGAATAATATAATTAGAGTCCGTAATTGGACAGAAGCATACAAAGCTATACAATCAATATAGGAAAGAAGGTGAAATAATGGATATTATATTGTACAGTACGCATTGTCTACTATGCGAAATATTAGAAGAAAAGCTACAGGTAAAAAATATCAAATACACAGAAGTTAATGATGTTGCATTAATGTTAAATAAAGGTATTAAAAATGTACCTGTGTTAGAAGTAAATGGGGAAATGATGGACTTTTTAACAGCTTGCGAGTGGGTAAAGAAACAATAAGCGAGGTAGATATATGGAAATTAATATTAAATTAGATAGAAACTTTACAGTTGCATTTAATAAATTAAAGAATGAATATGGTGAATACTTAGCAAGTCTAAACGGTTTATCAGATGAACAATTAAGTTATACAGACTTTATTGATAACTTTATTGATAAAACAACGACTGCGGATGCTAGTATTGACGGAAATGCAAATGTTGGACAAAAGGACATTGTAACATTAATTAATGAAATGAGTAAGCCACATTCAAAGTTACTTGCATTTAATAAAATCTACCATGAAATATATAAAAAATACGGTTATCAAATAGCTAATGACTGGATTAATAATGAATGGAAAGGTTATTTCTATTTACATGATTCGTATAGCACAACATATGTGCCTTATTGTTTTGCATATGATTTAGAACCAATAGTTAATAAAGGATTATTTTTTATAGAAAACTTTAACGCACAGCCACCAAGCCATTTATATACTTTTACTGACTTTGTGGGAGAATTTGTTAGCTGGACTTGTAATAGGAGTAGTGGTGCCGTTGGCCTACCGAACTTTTTAATTTATTCCTATTATTTCTGGAAGAAAGATTGTAAAAATAATTATGTAATTCGTGACCCTGAATATTATAAAAAACAATGCTTCCAAGAAATAATATATAGATTAAATCAACCATTCTTACGCTCTGGAATACAAAGTGCTTTTACAAATTTCTCAATCTTTGACAGACCATATTTTACAGCACTTTTTGGTGGAAAGAAATTCCCAGATGGTAGTTATATGATTGACTGTATTGATGAATTTATGGAATATCAAAAAGACTTTATGAATGTAGTAAGTGAAATTCGTTCTAAAAATATGATGACATTCCCTGTGTTGACATACTCATTATTACGAAATGAAGATGGAAGTTTTGCTGATGAAGATTTTGCTAAATGGTGTTGTAAACACAATATGAAATGGGGAGATAGTAATTTCTTTATTAGTAAAGATGTAACAAGTCTTAGTAATTGTTGTCGTTTAGTTTCAGATATTAAAAATCTTGGGTGAAGATAAAACGCCCTATTACCTATTTGCTTGTGAATCGACAGGGGTATATTCTAAGAAATATGCTAACGAGGAAGGCTAAGTCTATTTATAGATATGCTAATCTCGTGGAAGGAGACTTTGTTTATGATAAAAGCAATTTATAAAATTACGAATATTATTTCTAATAAAATTTATATAGGACAATCAATAAAACCTGAAATAAGATGGCATGCACACAAAAATCGTGCAAAAAAAGGATATGGTAAAGGTAAATATCCTTTATATGATGCAATAAGAAAATATGGCGAAGAAAGTTTTACTTTTGAAATTTTAGGATGGTTTGAAGATTATAACGAAAAAGAACAATATTATATTCAGTATTTTAATTCTTTAATTCCAAATGGATATAATTATATGGCTGGTGGAGAGGAGCCGCCACATAAATACGGGACAGAACATCATAACGGAGTTTATGAAGAAGAATTAGTAGATAATATTATTAACGATTTACAAAGTGGGAAATATACACAACATCAAATTATGGGAAAATATCAAGTAAATCAACCTTTACTATCATCAATTAATCGAGGCATTACGTACAGAAAAGATGGTATTAATTATCCAATAGTGTCAGATTCGCCATATCATATTAATAAGAAAGACATCGAAGATATTATTTATCTATTAAGATATAGTACATGCACATGTGCAGAAATTGGAGCTTATTATAAGGTGACAGCTTCTGCTATAAAAGCTATAAATGCTGGAAAAGCATATTATAATGATGAATTATCATACCCTATTCGTAATTTTAGAGGCAAAGCAAATTCTCAGTCTGTAGAGACTATCTTGGTTAACAAGAGTACGCTTGCTATTGATACGCAAGTGGAAATGTAGGTATGCACAATAAGTGTATAAGAAATAGTCCAGTCTTATATGAAAATATAAGGTTACTGATTTTAATTCCATTGGTGGTACGGCACTTGAGGTTGGTAGTATAAAGGTCAATACTATTAATTTAGCAAGAATAGCATATGAAAGCCAAACTAAGGAAGAATATTTTGACACGTTAAAAGAAAAAGTTATTTTATGCTTACAAACACTTGATGTTGTTAGAGGTATAATAACAAGAAACATTGAAAAAGGCTTGTTACCTAATTATTCAAAAGATATTATGCATATTAAATCACAGTATAATACAATAGGAATATTGGGAGTATACGAAACATTACAAAAATTTGGATATACTTGTAAAGATGAATTTGGAAATGTTACATATACGGACGAAGGTATTGAATTTGCAAAAGACATTCTTCGAGTAATAACAGAAACCAAAAATCAATTCGGAGAAGATAAGGATTATTCTATTAATATAGAAGAAGTCCCTGCTGAAAGAGCTGCGGTAATACTGATGGAAAAAGACAAAATTTTCCATCCAGATGAGATATATGAATTACCTTTATATGGTAATCAGTGGATTCCGCTGGGCATTAAAACTACATTACATGAAAAGATAAAGTTAAGTGCAGTTTTGGATAAAGCTTGTTCAGGTGGTTGACATACTAGCTACCTATAAAAATCTCGTGAACCATGCCCATGGGTGTAAATATTGTTCAATATTTGCTAACGGTGGAAGTCCTAAAGTATAGGATAATATCGTGTCAATTATCTATTTATAGATAAAGGATGTAACGACTAATGGTGATGAGTGTAGCCATGTAGTAATAGAGATAGGCACTATTGCGAAGCACGAGACACGCTGGAATGAAGTTATACAGCGTGAAGAGATAGTCTATTCCCTTTTATATGTCAAAAGGAGTTGTTTAGTTAATGAAATGTGATATATGTGGAAGAAAGTTAGATAAAAACTGTAAAAAAAATGCATATAACAAGATATTGTGTAACAAACACTATCAGCAAATGCTTAAATATGGTCATTGCTTGGACACAAATCCAAGAACAACAAAAGACCTTAATGATTATGAAATTGACGAAGCAAATAATATAGCAAAAATTTATTTATATAATAGAAAGTCTGAAAAAATATCAGAAGTAATAATAGACTTAGAGGATTTGGATAGAATTATTGTTTTTAAGTGGAGATATTGGAAAGGTAGAGTTTATACTGGTGGTAAATATCCAATTTCTATACAATACAAAATATTAAATATAGAGCCAAATTCAGAATTCGTTATAGACCATAAAAACTCTAATCCATTAGATAATAGAAAATCAAATTTAAGAATTACTACTCAAAAAAATAATTTACTAAATCGCTCAAAAGCGAGTAATAATACCAGTGGATTTATTGGAATGTGGTATGACAATAAAAGACGTAAATGGTGTGCCGAAATAAGGAAAGATGGTATAAAGTGTTTCCTTGGTAGATATGATAAAAAAGAAGATGCTATATTTGCACGTTATATTGGAGAATTATTTTTATTTGGTGAGTTTAGAACAGAAACAAATGATGTAAATATTAAAAAGGAGATTGTAAAATGTTCTGACACAAATAAAATTATCACATATGTTAAACAACGAATTTTAGATAGATATAATATAAATATCGAGTAATCGAGGGTATAAAAGAGTATTTGTCATATAAATTTGGACGCTCCTTTAGAAGATTTTGATACTGCTTGGAAATTATTGAATTATATAGCTGACGAAGGAGTAAATTATTTTGCATTTAATCTAAAGATTAGTGCTTGTAAAAATAATCATGGATATTATGGAGATATTTGTCCTTACGATGGTGAGCCAACAGAAACAACTTATCAGCGAATCGTGGGCTTCATTACACCAACATCTACGTACTCTAAAGAGCGTAAAGAGGAATTTAAAATGCGTGACTGGCTTGATTTAGACAGAATAAAGGAGATAGGATAATGATAGTTTCTGAAATTATTCATGAAGACTTTATTAATTATAAAAAACCTTCTCTGTTTATTGGATTCCCAAGTTGTACATGGAAATGCGAAAAAGAATGTGGGATTGAAGTTTGTCAGAATAAGAAATTACAAACGGAGTCAGTATTTATTGATGATACAAAAATTATTTCATATTTTATTAATAACCCAATTACGGAAGCTGTGGTTTGTGGTGGATTAGAACCCTTTGATTCTTGGGAAGAATTACAACACTTTCTGTATTTGTTTAGAAAATGTTGTAATGCAGATATTATAATATATACTGGCTATTATGAATATGAAATTCAGGATAAAATATCATGGCTAAAAAATAACATCTCTAACATTGTTGTGAAATTTGGTAGATATGTTCCAAATCAAGCTCCACATTATGATGAAGTGTTAGGAGTAAAACTCGCTTCTGATAATCAATATGCAGTACAAATTAGTTAAAATTTTACCTACAGCTTTAAGCTGTAGGTAAAGGAGGTGTTATTTTTGTGAAACCAAATCCTGAGACTATAATATATAATAATAATTTATATTTATTTTATTATCATACAGAAAATGCTTCGATTGTTAAAGATATAGAATTTTCTGGAATGATTATGTTGTATATAGATGATATTATTAATAAAAATATGGTCGATTTATTGTTTATTATATCAAATTTAAAGGAATTTAATAAACCCATTTGTTTAATTACTACTTATAGTTTACAAGAAATACCAAAATATATTAGTCGATATTTTGATTATATAGAATGTAGTAAAGATATTATAAATATTAAAAATGAATTATCGTATTTATGTATTGAGGGTGACTTGTACGAAAAGGGAGTTGATTATTAATGGAAGATGTTCTTGGAGTATATAAAGATGGTAATAATTGGGTATCTGTAATATATACACCAACAGAAAAAATAACTGCCAATTTCGAAGATAAAGAACAGGCAATTATACAAAGATTAATATGGGATGTTAAATATTTCGATAAATTTTCTCCGAATCAGGATGTTATTAAAAAATTCTATCCAGAGTTATTAAAAACAAATGACCATATTAAAATAAATGAAAATATTGATGTTGTAAAAAAAATATTAGATAAATTACATCAAGATAATCATTGTCCTTGCAAGATTATAAAGAATGAAGATACTATTTGCATGTGTCGTGAATTTAGAGAACAAGAAAGTGGATGGTGTCATTGCCATTTATTTTATAAAATAAAGTAAGGAGTAAACATATGGATAAAATTTATTTTAGTAAATTATATGAAGATGTTAAAATCCCTTCAAAAAGAGCAGAAGATGCGGGCTATGACATCTATGCATACTTTACAGAGGATTATATAGTTATTAATCCACATGAAACTAAATTAATTAATACTGGTTTAATTTCTGCTTTTGATAAGGAATATGTTGCAATATTAAAAGAGCGTGGCTCTACTGGAACTAAAGGAATGGGCTTGAGAGCGGGAATCATCGACAGCGGGTATCGTGGTGAATGGATTGTACCTATTACTAATCATAATGATAAGCCTATTATGATAGCAAAAGAAAATATTATTAACTATTTAGATAGTTATAAAAATATATTGTATCCGTATGAAAAAGCAATTTGTCAGGCTATAATGGTTGAAGTGCCTCAATTAGAAATAGAAGAAGTAGACAATGAAACTATATTAAATATGAAGTCTGAAAGAATGTCTGGTAAATTGGGAAGTTCGAACAAATAAACGATATAAGTGAGGTAATGTTTAATGGGCTTAAATAAATCAAATGGTGAAATTGACATAAG
>CASEHG010000323.1 GCA_949287565.1 uncultured Brachyspira sp. | reverse complement strand
TCAAATGATAAAAATTAAAATCTTTATTACCATTTTATCAAGTATTATAATTCTAAGCTGTTCTGCAAATAACAATAATACAGCAGAAACAAAATTAACCGATTATTCAGACAAAAATAATTGGCTTGCTATACCTTCAACATCAAATGAAGTAGATGTATTTTATCTATACCCTACAACATGGAGCAGAGCAAATAGCAATGACAGTATAGTATGCCCAATAGACTATGAGCCAATGAGAAAAACTGTTACAAATTCAATGCTTGAACAAACAGGAATATTTGAAGAAGTTGGAAATGTATATGCTCCGTTTTACAGACAGGCTGATGCTTTATATTTAATGAATACAAATAATAACATAAGCAAAGAAGAACAAAATAAATATTTTTATTCTTCACCTAAAGAAGATGCAATAGCAGCATTCGATTATTATATTAAAAATTATAATAATGGAAAGCCATTCATATTAGCAGGACATTCTCAGGGTGCTATGATGATAAAAGAAATATTAATAGACTATTTCAAAACAAATGAAAATTTAAAAAACAGAATGGTAGCAGCTTATATATTCGGATATTCAGTTACTCAAAAAGATTTAGATGAAAATCCTCATTTGAGATTTGCAAATAGTGAATATGATACAGGAGTAATAATTTCTTATAATACAGAAGCACCAGATTTTAAAGGATATAATCCTGTACTTCTTGAAGGAGCAATTTCAATAAATCCTATATCTTGGACATTAGATGAAACTTTGGCTACTAAAGAACAGAGTTTAGGTGCTAATATATCACATAATTACGGAAATCCTGATGCTAATATAGTTACAAATGCTGGCAGCCCTTCAAAAATAGCCGATGCTAAAGTAGATAAGGCAAGAGGTGTTATAAGATGCAGCACTATAAATCCTGATGATTTTTATGTGAGAGGAGGCGGAGTTTTTGAAAAAGGCGTTTACCATGTTTATGACATTGCTCTTTATTATTATGATTTAAAAGAAAATGTAAGAAAAAGAGTAGGAGCTTTTTGGAAATAATTATATAAATTAAGCCATAAAAATGGACAGGATAATATATCCCTTATTATCCTGCCCGCAACATGGTTTATAAAATATAAATATACGAAATTATCAAAAGTTAATTAGCGACAAATTCTTTGCCCCTTTTATCTAAAACATTCAAACTTATAGCATTAAGCCTTACAGTTTCATAATTATCTATCTCTAATATTTCTACAACACCAACAACTTCTATCCAATCCTGAGGATTAGGTATATTGCCTTTATAATCGAATTCAAATCCAGCAACACCATCATATCCGCAGCATCCCGGTCCGTATCTGAATACAAAATTAAGTTTCTCTCCTGTTTCTTTATCAGTAAATCCGTCATATATTCCCTGCAATTTTATTATCTTTCCCCTGTAATCATCAGGATTCAAATAAACATCATTGCATTGATTTATAAACATTCTTTCTTTTATCTCTATTACATTATTCATATCGAGTTTTGATGTATCTATTTTATCCTGTTTAAGCTCATTATTATTTTGGGAATTATTGGCAGATTTACTTTCTATACCGCTGTAATCATATTTTTTCTGAGGTATATCCACATAATTTTTTTCTATATCAAACCAACCGTCATTGTATTCTTTTTTTGAGCAAGAAGAAAATGCTAATAATACAGCAAATAAAAATAATACTTTTTTCATATACAATATTCCTCCTTTTATTTAGCCCCTAATTTTATAAACCTTCCTACAATAGAAAAAATTAAAAGCATAGCTAAATTTACCATAACAATGCATGCTCCTGTAGGATATTCAAGCTGAAAAGAAGCTATTATCCCTATAAAAAAGCATAATACAGATAATATAGCCGATGAAATTACCACGCTCTTAAAAGTATTAAATACACGCATAGAGGTAAGTGCCGGAAATATTATCAAACTTGATATAAGCATAGCTCCCATCATTCTCATACCTAATACTATAATCAAAGATGTTAGTATAGATATAAGCATATTATAAAATTCAGCATTTATTCCAACAGCACGGGCAAAATTCTCATCAAATGTTACTAAAAATATTTTATTATAGAAAAGAACATAAAGCACTATAACTACAATACTTACAGCAATACTTATATAAACATCGCTTTTGCTCATAGCAAGTATACTTCCAAACATATAATTACATACATCTGTATTTATACCTGTCTTTACAGTAATGGCAATAATACCAACAGCTAAAGATACACTTGAAATCAAAGCAATAGCAGCATCTCCTTTTATTTTACTGTTTTCGCTTAATCTCAAAAGCAATATTGAAGCAATGGCAACTATAGGTATTGAAAGCTGAAGTGTAGAAAATCCAAACATTAAAGAAAGAGATAATGCTCCAAATCCTACATTAGAAAGCCCAATACCAATCATAGAATATCTTTTTAAAACCAAATTAACGCCTAAAAGTGCAGCACATAATGATACTAATATGCCTACTATAACAGCCCTTACAATGAAGGTATATGAAAAAAGTTCCTGAATCAAAGCAATCATCTCATATCCTCCCCTGATATTTTTCTGTATATATCAGTTTTTGTATAATCTTCTGTGCTTCCAAAGAAAAGAATATTTTTATTTATATGAAGTATTTTATTAGAATATTTAACTGCATTCGCTATATCATGCGAAACCATTATAATAGTTACCTCATCATTTAATTTTTTTATTAAATTATATAAATCAGCTGTAGCTATAGGGTCAAGTCCTGTAGAAGGCTCATCAAGTATGAGTAATTCTTTAGTAGAACATAATGCTCTAGCCAATGCTACTCTCTGCTGCTGTCCTCCTGATAAATCTTTATACGACTTATTTTTTAAATTTTCTATATTAAGTTTTTTCAAATTATCTAAAGTGATTTTTTTATCTTTAGAAGTGTAAAACGGAAGAAACTTTTTCTTATTCAATCTTCCTGAAATAACAACTTCAAATACGCTTGCTGGAAATGATTTCTGCACTATTCCCTGCTGAGGCAAATACCCTATTTCATTTTTCTTTATACTGTTAAAAGATATACTTCCTTT
>CASEHG010000322.1 GCA_949287565.1 uncultured Brachyspira sp. | reverse complement strand
CTGAAGTAGTTATAAAAATTCCTCTGTTTATACCATTAACATTTTTAAGCCCATGAGCAAATTTAGTTATTTCAGTATCATTAACTTTATTATTTTCTTTATAGCATTTGCATTGTATGCCTATCATATCAAAACCGAATTTATCCATAGTAAGAGTGCCGTCAATTCCTCTGTCGCCGCTTCCTCCTGTTCTGTACTTTTTGCCATAACCCATTTTCTCAAGCAGTTCTAAACATATATTTTCAAATTTAGTACCCTTATCAACATTGTTATCACCCATAGACTGCAAACGATCAAGTATATCTTTCTCTACACTTTCATAATATTCTTCAATGCTCTTTTCTATTTCATTTCTGTTTTCATCTTCTATTTCATCTATGTCATCATCATCTGAATTATTTTTACTGTTTTCTAGATAAGGCGTTTTTTCTTTTAATGTTTTGAAATCAAAATTAGGATTTTCTTCATAGAATTTTTTACCAAAGTCAGTTATTTGATATACTCCTCTTTCTATGTTTTCTATTAATTGAGCTTTTTTAAGATATACTAAAGACCAATCAACTCTATCACTAAATTTTGAATATTTATTTTCTTTTACAAGTTTTAAATCTTCTTCAGAAGGGTTTGTATATTCTTTAATTTTATCATATATCTTACTTTTATGTACAGATTCTTTTATATCATATAAATATTTTAGTACATACTTATCATAATCTCTGTATTTCAAAAGTGACATTTATAAAACTCCTATACTATATAAATCATACTTTAATAATTGCTTTTTTACAATGTTTTTTAATTTTATTCTAATCCCCACCCTTTTATATTTATTGCTTTATACAGAATATTTAACTTCCATTGTTTTCATTGCTTTATTAGAATTTTTAGCACCCACCCAAGCTTTTTTAAATTTTAAAACTTTGCTCTACGCACGGTTAGCGAAATTTAAAATATAGTAAAAATTAGAACTCAGAATTATATATCTTTTATAATTTTACTCTGCGTGCGGTGTGTAGATTATAAAGTAAAATAAAATTTTGGGTGGGTTTTATAATTGCATAAAAGATTTTAAAGAAGTATAAAGTAAAAATAACAAATAAAAGCTGTAAATATAAAAGGGCGGGTTTTTTAATAAAGTTAAAATATAAAGCTAAAATAATATAAAAATTAAAATGACTAGTATAATTTTGTAATGATACAAATATATTATTAATAAACACTGTATAAATAAATTTTAGATAATTCTAACATGAAAATTGATGTATATATTTACATTTCTTTTTTTATAGTGTATAATTTTACTGATTTTTCACATTAACAAATATTTAATTTGAATTGATTGTAAGCGGAGAGATTATTATGTCAGAAAAACAATTTAAACCAAAAAGTAAAGAAGAATTACAAAAATTAGTAGAAGATGAAAAAATTAATCTTGGAAGTATTGATACAAGTTTAATAACAGATATGAGATATTTATTTCTAATGAGTAAAAGAGAAGATTTTTCAGGTATAGAAACCTGGGACGTATCTAATGTTACAGATATGGCAGCAATGTTTAAAGAGTGTGAAACTTTTAATCAGCCTTTAAATAGTTGGGACGTATCTAATGTTACAAATATGTATGCTATGTTTTATGGTGCAAAAACTTTTAATCAGCCTTTAGACAAATGGAATATTTCTAAAGTTACGAGTATGGGTGAGATGTTTATGAATGCCAAGAGTTTTAATCAGGATATAAATAATTGGAATGTATCTAATGTTGAATATATGAATGAGATGTTTTTGGGTTGTGAGAATTTTAATCAGCCTTTAAATAGTTGGAATGTATCTAATGTTGAGAATATGGCTGGTATGTTTAAAAATGCTGAGAGCTTTAATCAGCCATTAGACAAATGGAATACTTCTAATTTAAAACATATTATGGAGATGTTTAACGATGCTAAAAGTTTTAATCAAAATATAAATAACTGGGATGTATCAAACGTTGCCTGTATGATTTCTATGTTTGAAGGAGCTAAGAATTTCAATCAGCCTTTAGATAAGTGGAATACTTCCAATGTTGATGGTATGGGTTTTATGTTTGCAGGTTGTGAGAATTTTAATCAGTCTTTAAATAGTTGGGACGTATTTAATGTTGCTAGTATGTATGCTATGTTTAAAGGAGCTACAAATTTTAATCAGCCTTTAGATAAATGGGACACTTCTAATCTAACAGGGCTTGCAGATATATTTTGTGATGCTTCTTCATTTAATCAGGATTTAAACAGCTGGAAAACAGAGAAAGTAGAATATATGAATAATGCTTTTTTTAATGCTTCATCTTTTAATCCTGATAATATAAAAAATTGGAGTTTCAAGAAAGTTAAAGAATTTGATAATATTTTTAATAATGTGTCATTAGAGTTAATAATAAAAATATATTCTTTTCAAAGCTCAAAATCGGCTATAAAAAACTTTGAAGAAATTATAAATAAATTTGATATAAAAGAAGTTTATAAACTTGGCTTAAAATATAATAAAAAGGCAGTAGCTGAAGTTCTCAAAAAGCTTGAAAATACTTGTTATGATGAATTAAAAGAGCTTATCGATGGTAAAGAAGATATTATAAAAGAGTATAAAGAATTAGAAAAAGAAGAAAAGAAATCGTCACCTAAAAAAGAGAAAAAAGATACTAAAGAAAGTAAACAGATACAAATGCATCAGCCAAAAAACAAAAATGAATTAATTAAACTAATAGCAGAGAAAACAAAATTTGATAAAATAGATACTTCTTTAATAACAGATATGAGTAATCTTTTTAAAGGTTCTAAATTAAAAAAATTTGATGGTATAGAAACTTGGAACGTATCTAATGTAGTAAATATGGAAAGTATGTTTGAGGAAGCATTAGGTTTTGATCATAATATAAACAGTTGGGACGTTTCAAAAGTTGAGAATATGAGTTCTATGTTTAAAAAATGTAAAAAGTTTAATTCTCCTCTTAATGATTGGAATGTATCTAAAGTTGTTAATATGAAAAATATGTTTGCTAATTGTGAGAGTTTTAATCAGCCTTTAGACAAGTGGAATGTAAGTAATGTAAAGGATATGTCATCAATGTTTTATTATGCTGAAAGTTTTAATCAAAATATTAATGACTGGGATGTATCTAATGTTGAAAATATGTCTAGTATGTTTGAAGGTGCTAAGCTTTTTAATAGTGCTTTAGACAAGTGGAATGTATCTAACGTAAAAGATATGTCATCAATGTTTTGTTTTACTAAAAGTTTTAATCAGCCTTTAAATAGTTGGAATGTATCTAATGTTGTTGATATGGAAGGTATGTTTAAATTTTCTAGTTTCAATCAGCCTTTAGACAAATGGAATGTAAGTAATGTAAAAGATATGTCAATGATGTTTGATAATGCTAAAAGTTTTAATCAGCCTCTTAATAATTGGAATGTTTCTAATGTTACAAGTATTAGTACAATGTTTCGTTATGCTTCATCATTTAATCAGCCTTTGGATAATTGGGACGTTTATAATGTGGAATATATGAATTCTGTATTTTATGAAGCTGAAAGTTTTAATCAGAATTTAGAATCTTGGAATGTATCCAAAGTAGAGCCTAATCGTATGAGAGATATGTTTAATAACTCAGCAATGGAAAATAATACGCCTTCTTGGTATAAAGATTAATTTTTATTAAATTTTAATTAGCTAATAATTTGTTAATAAAGTTATTAGTTAATTAAATTAATAAACCTATATATCAGGTATCATAATAAATTTTAATATAATAATTTTTCAATTTATTAACATTATATAAAATGAACTAATTAAAGATTATATCAACTTTTTTTCCAAAGCTGCAAAAAGACAAATGTTATAATTAAAATGGTATTTAATAACTTTAGTATTGCACTAAAAAGTTGATATAAAATTTATTTTCTATAAGTTATAAAATATTAGTTAGTAAATACCTGAACCCAATATAATCTGCCATTATATTCAAATACACCAACTCCTATTTTACCGAAATTCTTTTGAAGTATATTTGCTCTGTGTCCGGGTGATTTAAGCCAAGAGTTCATTACATCATCAGCATCAAATTGTCCGTTGGCTATATTTTCACCTGCTGTTTTGTAAGTGATATTATATTCTTTTAATACTGTAGAAAAGTCTGTTCTGTTTGGTCTTGTATGCGAGAATAATTTTATTAATTCTTCGGCTCTTTTCTGTGCAGCCTCGCTTAATTTAGCATCTAAAACTAAACTGACAGATACATTATTTTGCTTTCTAGATTCATTACATAACTCAACAACTCTTTCTCTCTCTTTTTGTATATTTAATTCCTGTTTTACTATGCTGTCATTTCTTGATACTACATAAATCATCACCCAATATTTCTTGCCATTATTCTCATATACAGATGTAGCAGCATGAGTGAATTTATTGTTTAATATTAAATTTCTTTGTGATTTAAGCATTTGAGCAAATACTTCATCAGCTGTCATATCTGCAATGATAGAGCCTTCAGAGTATGAAGCAAATTGTATATTATTATCTTTTAAAGCAGTAGATTTTCTTATTCCATTTGCTATTTCTTTTACTCTTTGATCAGCAGCATTTTGTAATTGAGTTTCCGTTTTGTATTCATTAAGACCTGATTTTTTTCTTTCATCATTTATTAATTTGAATAATTGATTGGCTTCGTCATTGTTTTGAGCAAAAGATATTTGAGTAAAAAGTATCAAACTTAATAATATTAAATATGCTTTTTTACAATATTTCATTTTTAGTCCTTTTGAATACATTATTTACAAAAATTATATTTCTTATATAATACTACATATAATAAAAACTGTTTATTTTGAAAGTATGTAAAATAATAGTAAATTTTAAAGCAATTTTATAACAATAATTAATATAGTTTATCACTAACAAGGAATATGTATGAAATATGTAATAGCTTTAACAGGTGCCACAGGAAATATGGGACTTGAAACTTTAAGACAATTAATGGAAATAGAAGATATTGAGCTTGTAAAAGTTCTTGTAAGAAAAGAAAGCAAAAAATCAGGAGAAAAATTTAAAAAACAATACGGAAAAAGGGTAGAGATAATATCAGGTTATTTATATGAAAGAGATGACTGCGAAAAATTATTGAAAGACTGTCATTATGTACTTAATCTTGCTGCGGTTATACCTCCGAAATCTGATAAATACCCAAAACTAGCACATCTTACAAATTTTGTTGGAGTTAAGCATATAGTAGATATATTAGAATCAATGGATAAAAATAAACGCCCTAAACTTGTACATATATCAACAGTAGCACTTTACGGCAATAGAAATGAAAAACACCCTTGGGGCAGAGTAGGTGATCCATTATTAATAAGCCCTTATGATGCATATTCTTTTTCAAAATTAAAAGGCGAAAGATATGTGCTTGATTCATCATTAGAAAATAGAGCTATAATAAGACAAACAGCAATGCTTCATAATAGAATGCTTACTGATAATATGAGCGACGGATTAATGTTCCATACTTGCTATAATGCACCTCTTGAATGGGCTACTGCAAGAGATAGTGGTTTGTTAATGAAAAGAATTATTGAAGAGGATATTAAAGGTAATTTAGATGATTATTTCTGGAAGGGCTGTTTCAATTTGGGAAGCAAGGCAGAAAACAGACTTATAGGTTATGATACATTTAATGACGGATTTAAACTTATAGGCGGATCAACTAAAACATATATGAAGCCTAATTGGAATGCTACAAGAAATTTCCATGGACTTTGGTATTATGACGGACACAAACTTGAAGAATTATTCTCTTATCAAAAAGAATCAGTTATAGATTATTGGAATGAAATAGGAAAAACTCATTGGTATTATTCATTAGGTAAAATAGTACCTCCTTCTTTGATATCATTTTTTGCTATACAAAGACTTTTACCTCATCCTAATTCGCCTACATATTGGAGAAGAAATGGAGAGGACGGTAAGATTATAGCTACATTCGGAAGTTTAGAGGCTTTTGATAATTTGCCAAAAAAATGGGAAGATTTTAATTTATTATTTGAGAATAAAGACTCAGAAGGAAATTATATAGATTATAAAGCTTTGCTTGATATAAAGAATGCCAAACTTCTTAATCATGGTTATGATGAAAGTAAAAAAGACAGCGAGATTGATATAGAAGACTTGAAAAAAGCTGCAGAGTTCAGAGGCGGAAAACTTTTAAGCACTAGCATAACTAAAGGCGATTTACATACAAAATTAAAATGGGCTTGTGCAGAAGGTCATGAATTTGAAGCTTCACCATTTACAGTGATAAAGGCCGGTCATTGGTGCGAAAAATGTATGCCTGATTATCAATGGAACTTTGATATGCTTGCTAAGAAAAATCCTTTCTTTGCTCAGGTTTGGTATGATTCACATAAGGAAGATGAAAATATGCTTTATTATTTCGATGAAGATTTTAAGGCACATCATAAGAAAATTGATCAATAATAGTTATTTTTTTAATTGTATTTGTTATGATTAAATTTTAATTAATATTAAATTTGTATATAAAAAATTATAATGAAAACTTATAGTAGGATAATAATATGTCAGAAAATAAAAAAGCTGTGATATATTGTTTTTCAGGAACTGGAAATACTGAAAAGGCAGCTAGAGAATATAAAAAAATATTTGAAGAAAACGGTGTTGAAACTTTACTTTATAATGTAGGTGATAATTTTGATAATATGCCTAGTCCTAAAGATTATGATTATGTAGGGCTTGCTTATCCTATACATGGATTCAATGCACCTTATCCTATTTTTGATTTAATAAAATTATTTCCTAAATTAGATAACAAAAAAATATTTATTATAAAAACTTCCGGAGAGCCTTTAACTATTAATAATATTTCTTCAGAACCTTTAATGGCTAGATTAAAACCAAAAGGTTATATACTTACTAATGAATATCATTATATAATGCCTTATAATATAATATTCAGACATACAGATGAGTTCGCTGCTAAGATGTGGAAAACTGCTAAGGCTTTATGCGTTATAGAGGCTAATGAAGTTTTACAAGGCAAAGAATGTTTTTTAAAGAAATTTCCATTCGGAAGATTAATAGCATTTTTATTTAGAATAGAGCATCCTGCAATGAAAGTTAATGGAAATTTATTCAGAGTGAAAAAGATTTGTACTCATTGTAATTTATGCGTGAAAAAATGTCCTGTTAATAATATTTATAATGATGAAAAAGGAAATATCAAATTCAAAAATAAATGCGTAATGTGTACAAGCTGTGCATTTAGATGTCCTGTTGATGCTATTAGTATAGGTATATTGAATTTCTGGAGAGTTAATGGAGTTTATAAATTTGAGAATCCTCCTACAGGGATAAAAGGCAAACATGACAATTACTGCAAAAAAGCCTATGATAGATATTTTGCAGATGCCGACAAAAAAATACATTCTTATATTGATAATGCAGAAGAAGAATATAAACAAAAAACTTATTATAAAAACATAGAAAATTATATATCATAACAATAAATATTATTCTAACGCTTTTTTTATAATTTCCGAAAATAAAAAAACAATAATATAAAAATAAGTTTGGAGCGGAAAATGATAAAGAAGTCTTTAGCAATATTAATAGCTTTATTGTTAGTTTTTACAATATCATGTAAGAAACCTGCAGAAGGCAATATAGAAGATGACTATATCAATGAAATAGAAAAGGAATATCAGAACTCATCAAGTAATGATGTTGTTGTTGAAACTAATAATGGTGTTTCTAATAATAATACATCAGATAATATGTCATCTGCATTAGATAATGATTTTAATAATCAGCCTGTAAATAACAAGCCTAATCAAAATATAAACAGAACAGATAATAATACTTCATCATCGTCTTCTTCAGCAGCAGCACCTGCTAAGAAAAGACCATTAAAAGCTACTATATATAATTTTTATAGCCCTTGGACTTCTAATGATGATCCTTTGATGATTAGAGAAATAAGAGTTATGATAGCTAATAAAGAGTACACTCAGGCTCTAAATTATATAAATAAATTAGATTTTAATAATCTACCTGAAGATGTTGATGTAGGACATTTATATCAATTTAAAGGCATAGTTCATTATTTCCTTGCTAAAGAGGGAAAATCAAATAATACTATAGCTAAAAATCATATTGCTTTAGCTGATGAATGCTTTAAGAAAGTAGCAGGATTAACTTCTATAGAAAAATTTAAACCTCTTTCATTATTATGGAATGGTATGCTTTATCAAACTTATTCAAGTGATAAAAATGAACTTCAGGAAGCTATTGCTTTGTTTGACAGAGTAATCACAGAATATCCTAGAACTAGATTTGCTAATGATGCTGTATTCTATAAGGCTGTAACTATGAAGAAATTAGGTATGCCTGAAAATGAATATAATGATCTTTTCTTATCAATAAAAAGAGGCGGTTTTGTTGATACTTTAGTTTTCTCACAAGTAATAAATGACTATGTTCCTGCTAATGATTTAGTAGATAGAGAAATGTTAAAATAAATTTTCGCTTATTTTTGTTTTCAAAAAGTGATAGTTTATATAAAAATAGACTATCACTTTTTTATTATTATTTCTTATTATAGTTTTTCATCTTTAAGAAGATTATTAAATTGATTTCTTGAATAAACTGTTATTTTGTCATTGTATGAAACATAGCTTTTAGCACTATTACTTAAAGTTACAGGAACTATTAAAATACCGTTTTTAGCACCTGATTCATTAATCATCATTTGAAAATCTCTTATTAATAATTCTCCTATTTCAATTTTTTTCCATCTTTTGAAAGATATTAAAGTAGTATCTCTCTTGCTTCCTCTTGTATTGTATGTTATATAATTAACCTCATCACCATAATCATTTTTGGAGTTATTATCAGTATATTCCTGTATTATAGAATGAGATAATTTTGTACGTATCAGATTTTGACATAATTTTTTGAAGTCTATAATATTCATATTATATATTTTATCTACTTTCTGAACGATTTTTAAACTTATTTCATTATTGCTGTTATCATCATCTATTTTTAATTCATCTAATATCTTTTTTACATTAATATTATTTTGTATTGTTATAAGAGAAGCTAAATAATTTATATCGATAAAAGAACCTTCCCATAAATCAACAGCTTTTTCCCAATTTTCAATATCTTCTTTTTGTACATATTTTTCATAGTTATCATTTTTTGAATTATCTAATTTCATCATATTTCTTAATTTATTAAGCTGTTCTGTAGCTTTATTTATATCTGATAAATATTTGATTATAATATCAAAATTATAAACATTTAATTCAGGTAAATTTAATCCCTTTATAATTTCAAATAATCTTTTAGATAAAGATATATCTCTTAAAAAATATGAGTAGAAAGAGTAATCTAATATTAGATTAGATATTTGTTTATTAGGATTTGATATATTATATTTTTTATATATATTGTCATATAGTTCTTTAAACTTTTCATTATCAAGAACTTTATATAATATATGTAAGTATATTCTGTCAATATACTCCTGATTATTTACATTTTTATTAACTATAATCTGTTCTATAAAGCCTCTAGCTATATTTAATTCATCAGAAAGTATATACATTGATATTAAAGTTTTATTAATATTATCTATATCTTTATCATTTTCTTTTGCTAATCTTTTTTGAAGTTCTTCTAAAAATACAATAGATTTTTTATAATCTTTAATCTTAAAAAAACTAAATGCAGCTGCTTTAAGATTATCTGTATCAAATTCATTTTTATTTAATATAGCCTTATTAAAATAATCGCAGGCAAGTATATAATATCCTTCATTACAGAGAGTAGTTCCTGTCTTAATATTACAAGGCATATTATTAGAATCTAATTTTGAAATTTTTATAGTATATTTAAAAGCCTCTTGATTTCTATCAAAATTTTCATAGAATGACTCAAGTTTTTGACATATTTCTAATTCTTCTTTTTCTTTAAAGAAAGAAACCTGCATTAATTTCTCATACATTTTTAATGCTTCTTCTATTTCGCCTATTTCTTCTTTAAGTTTTGCTAATTGATAAATAGATACATAATCTTTTTCATCTTCATTAATTTTATTTGTTAATTCTTCTATTTGTTTTTTTACATATTTTGGCGACAAAGTTTTCTTATTATTGAAAATTCTTTTTATAAGAATAATAATTAAAATTAATAATACTATTGCTGATAATATAATATACACCATTTTAACAAACCTTTTTACTTATATTTATATACAATAAATATAAGTAAAATTATATAATTTTTTTACATAAAATCAATTTTTTTTATTATAAAAAAACTATAGACTAAAATATTTTTTTAGTATATTATATATCAACTAAATATATCAAATTAATGGGTTTTAATATGGAAAAACATGAAGAGTATGTTAGTATTTCATTTATTACTATACTGATTATTTGTTCTTATATAGCTTGTCAAATGATATCTAATATAGCAAGTGTTAAAATAGCCAATGTTTTAAATCTTGCCGTTGACGGAGGTACATTTTTGTATCCATTAGCTTTTACAATTAGAGATATGGCGCATAAAACTATAGGTAAGAAAAATACCCAGAAACTTATAATAGTATCAGCAATTATCAATATTTTTTCGCCTATTTATTTTTATATAATATCTCAAATACCTGCAGATGCAAGCTGGGAGTTTAATGAGGCTTTTCAATTAACTTTAAGTCCTGTTTTAAGAATAGCAATAGCATCTATATTAGGTTCTACATTATCAGAGCTCGTTGATACAGAAATATATCATCTTTTCGTAACTAAGATAACAAAGAAACATCAATGGCTTAGAGTATTAATAAGTAATGCTTTCAGTATACCTGTAGATAATTTAGTATTTGTTGCTATAGCATTCTGGGGAGCTTTGCCTTTTGATGCTTTGGTAGGAATATTTATATTTAATTTTATAGTAAAATATGCTGTTACAGTGATAAGCGTTCCTATGATTTATTTAGTAAAAGATAAAAATATATAAAATATAGTTAATTATAACTATAAATACTATTGACATAAAATCATATGACTGTTATCTTTTTGTAAATTAAAATTGATTTAAGAAAATTAATAAAATAATATAAAAAGAGAGAGTTTAATTAATATGAAAGCTAGTATTAAATATTTGTCATCATATTTGCCGGAAAATGTAATGACTAATTATGATTTAGAAAAGAAATTAGATACTAATAATGATTGGATAGTTTCAAGAACAGGAATAGAAGAGAGAAGAATAGCAGATAAAAAAGAAAGTACAGGAGATATGGCAGTTAAAGCTGTATCAAAATTAAAAGATAAAGGTGCTGTAATAGAAGATGCTGATGCTGTAATAGTTGCTACTTCTACAAAATCATATACTTTTCCTTCTACTGCAGGACTTGTTCAAAAGGCATTTAATATAAAAAATTCATGTCTTGCTTTTGATATATCTGCTGCTTGTTCAGGATATATATATGCTTTAAATACAGCTGCTTCACTTATAGAAAGCGGAGAATGTAAGAAGGTTTTAATAGTTGCTGCTGAAAAATGTTCTGATATACTTAATTGGGAAGATAGAACTACTGCTATATTATTCGGAGATGGTGTTAGCAGTGTTTTATTAGAGGCTTCTTCAGATGATTCTAAAGGCATTATTTCAACAGATATAGGTTCTGAGCCTAATGATGAAATACTTATAGTAAAAGGCGGCGGAAGTGTTAATCCTATTACAGAGGAAAATGTTGAAGATAATACAAATACTATAAGTATGGCAGGTACTGAAGTTTTTAAAAAGGCTGTTAAGACTTTCGATGAAACTATTAATAAAACTGTTAAAAATGCTAATTTAGATTTAAAAGATTTATCACTTATAATAACTCATCAGGCTAATACTAGAATAATGAATGCAGTTGCAAAAACTTTAGGCTTGAATGATGATAAATTTTATATTAATATACAAAAGTACGGCAATACATCCGCAGCAAGTGTAGGAATAGCATTTACAGAAGCATTTGAATCCAAAGCTATAAAAGAAGGTGATTATGTTCTTCTTACTGCTTTCGGAGCTGGACTTACTTGGGGATCTACTTTAATAAAATTTTAATTAAGAGGTTTTTATGACATTATATGAGTATTTATATTCTGGATTTGGTAAGGCAGAAGATTTGAATTGTGCTGAAAAAATGCTTTATGGAGCTAATAAAGTTTATGAGCTTGGTATAAATAGAAATGATTTGAAATTGGCGGCAGGTTTTGGTGGCGGTATGGCTGTTGGTATAACTTGCGGTATATTGACAGGCGGAATAATGGCTTTGGCTAAGGCTTTTATAGCAGATAGGGGACATGAAGGCACTCTTTTAAAAGAAATAGAAGCAGAATATATAAATAAGTTTAATGAAAAAATGAATAGCATTAATTGCGATTATTTGGTGGAACATTACAGAGATGAAGAAAAAGGATGTGATTATTTGATATTTGAAGCTGCTAAAATATTCGATGAATTAATGGAAAAATATAAAGACTATAGAAAAATTTAATTAATTTATAAAGTTTTAAAAAGCTAGAGTATTAAATAAACAATACTCACTTTTTAAAACTTAATATAAATACTTTTAAACAATATCACATATAGAATTGATAATATTTACTTTCTTTCTTTCTCTTTCACTTAAAGGTGCATATTTGGATTTGTACATTATATCATTAGCAAGAACTATAAACTGCTCTTTAAGCATTTCGGCAGCCTCTTTTGGAGTTTTTCCTGTGGCTTTGATAGCCAAATCTTCATTGCCTATAACATAATGATCCTCTGCTATTTTGAGCATATAACCTTTCAATGCTTTTTTGAAATGAAAATCATCTACATCACTAAAATTTAATTCTATTTTTTGTTTTTGTGCCATTAATATATACCCGCCTTTTTTGCATAATCTTCATTAGTTAAACTAAATGTTTTTTGTGTGAATATAATATCATTGGTATTGAATGCATAAGGAACTTTTCCTTTTAAACCGCTCACTCCATTTGATATAGCCTGATCTATTACTATATATAATTCTTCAGCATGTCTTTTTTGATATTTCATAACATCAGCTATTACTATTTCATAGGCAGTTTGTCTTGTAGGTGCTCCTGTATCTCCTATTATATAATAAGAAGCCCCATTCAAAGTATCTATCCATAAATAATTTCCATCTATATCATAAATCTCAAAATCTATTTTTACTTTTTGAGACCAAAAAGACATAGCAGATTCAGCATACATTATTCCATCTACTTTATCAGCAAGTAATGCTAAAGTTTCTTCGCTTAATCTATTAGTTGCAAGTGTACCTGTTGCAGCAACATAATCAGCACCCAATATAGAGTGATGAGGAAGATTAGCAAATTCTTTATTTCCTATAGCTTCCTGCAAAGTTACAAGCTTAACCATTTCATTTTGAGAATTAAAATTACTAATGAAACTGTTCAATACAAAATCGGTATATATCTCAGTATTTAAATATTTTAGTCTATCCCAATATTCATTAGTCATACTTTTTGGAAAAGTGAAAGAAGCAATCGCAATAGTTCTATTTTTATCTATTATATCATCTACTCTTACATAAGAATATTTTGATGCACATGATACAGTAATAAATAAAGACAATATTATAAATATAAAAAGAAAATTGATTTTATTATTCATTCAATATATTTTCCTTTATTACGTTATTGTTCTGCTGATGCCGTTTCTTTTATTTCTTCTTCAGCTTTTGCATTTTTCTTATTTTTTCTATATTCTATTACCTGATTGATAGTAGATCTTACAGCATAATCTTTATCTGTAGAAGCTAGTAGATTTAAAGATCTGTCAACTCTAGCATCATCATAATCTTTTAAAGCCTCAACAGCAGCCATTCTAACCCATTTATTTTTGCTTGACAAACTATCGAGTATAGAATTCAAAAGAGTTTTAGCATTCATTCTTCCAGCCACTTTAAGACCTTCTATCTGAACCTGCAAATCAGTATCTGATATAGCCCTTTTTATTCTATCAATAGCTTCAGGATTATTAGCATCTAATTTTCCAAGTCCTAAAACTGCCAAACATCTCACATTAAAATCAGGATCTTCTACACTAGCACGAAGAAAATCACTGTATGCAATATCAGCCTCTATTTTGCCGAGTACCCATATAGCTTCAGCACGTACTTCTCTTCCGCCATTTTGTGCAGCATTAAGCACTTCTAATACAGTTGCTTCATCATCAGGATTTTTTGCAAGTTTCTGCTCTGCTTTATGCACATCTTCAATTCTTCTTAATGTAACATCTTTTGCAGAGCATGAAATAATAAGCATAGAACTTACTGCAAATATGAAAAGTATAATATTTTTCTTCATATTAAAATTTTTTATAACCATTTACTCTTTAATTTATTAATTTCTTCTTTAGCTTTTTCTATATTCTCTATAGAGCCTTGAGCAAAAGTATCTTTTCCGCCTCCGCGTCCTCCAGCAGCAGCAATAATATCTTTTATTATATTATTGGCAGATAATTTCTTCTCTTTTAAAGCATTACCTGTTATCTGTACTAGTATAGAGTTGGAAGAATCAGTTTTACTTATCATTACAGCAATACTGTCTTTTACTCTCTCTTTTATAGTATCAGCATAAAGTCTAACTTCTTTAATATCTTCATTAAACTCTAAATTATAGAATTTAATTCCTTTCAAATCTTCAAAATTATCCATAAATGAAACAGCAGAAGCACCTGAAGTTTTAAGCTGTTTAATTTCTTTTTGAAGTTTTTTTACTTCATTTTGAAGACTTTCAGCTCTTACAGTAAGCTCATCTGTTTTTGAAGCATTAAGTATATGTGCTAAATTTTTCACTTTGCTGAATAATTTACTAGCTTCATTAGCAGCTTTTAATCCTGTGATAGCCTCTATTCTTCTTACTCCGCTAGCCACAGAACCTTCACTCACTATATGGAAATAACCAACTTCTGATGTATTTGTCAAATGGCTTCCTCCGCAAAGCTCTACTGAAAAACCATTTCCTATATCAAGTATTCTTACAGTATCGGGATATTTTTCTCCAAATAAAGCCTTAGCACCGCAAGCAATAGCCTCTTCTTTAGGCATATATTTTATTACAGCAGGCATTGATTTGAATACAACCTCATTAACCTGATTTTCTATACTTATTAATATATCTTCTGAAATTGAATCAGGGTGGGTGAAGTCGAATCTTAAATATTCATCATTTACAAAACTTCCAGCCTGATTAACATGGCTTCCTAATGTAAGCTCTAATACCTTTTGAAGTATATGCGTAGCTGTATGATTTTTTCTTATAGCACATCTTCTGTCGAAATTAACGAATAATTTTATTTCTTCGCCTACACTTAAAGAATGACTGCTGCAGTCTGCTATATGTATAATAGTATTTTCTTTCTTTTGAGTATCTATAATTTTTATCATTTCTTTTTTGCTGTTTTCTATATATCCATTATCTCCGATCTGTCCTCCCATTTCTCCATAGAAAGGTGATACATCTGTGATAATAACAGCATTTGAAGATGATGTTTTATCTTTTTTGGCATTATCTTCATATACAGCAACTATTTTTGCATTTACGCCGTTTATTAAATTATCAGTTTCTTCTCCTACATATTTAGTTTCATAATTTTCAACGTACCCGAATTTTGATCTTTTATCTTCTCCAGCTCCTCTGCTTCTTTTCTTCTGTTCTTCCATAGCCTCTTCAAATCCAGCCTTATCAACTGTAAATCCATGATCGGCTGCTTCTTCTTCTGTTATGTCTATAGGAAGTCCATAAGTATCAAATAGCATGAAAGCATCTTTACCTGATATTACTTTGCTTTCTTTATTTTCTTCCATTACAGCATAAAGTTTATTCATACCTGCTGATATTGTATTTATGAATTTATTTTCTTCATCTTTTAATATTCTTTTTACATTTTCTTCTTCTTTAGGAAGATAATCATATATTTCTTTATATACATTAACTACAGATGATGTAATTTCATTTAAGAAAGAACCTTTATGTCCTAAATCGCTTGCAGTTTTCAAAGCTCTTCTTAAAAGTCTTCTAAGTACATAGCCTCTTCCCTCATTAGAAGGAGTACAGCCTTCAGATATTACGAATACTAATGCTCTTAAGTGATCTGCTATTAAATTGATTTTAGTTTTATTTTTATCATCATATTTAACATTCAATTTTTTAGCTATAGCATCAACTATAGGCTTCATTACATCAGTTTGATAATTGCTTTCTACGCCTTGAGTAATATAGCATAATCTTTCAAGTCCCATTCCTGTATCTATACCAACATTAGGAAGAGGAGATAAATTGCCTTCAGTATCTTGGAAAAATTCATTGAATACTAAATTCCAAAACTCTAAATATCTTTCGCAATCGCATCCAACAAAACAATCAGGTTTTCCGCATCCTTTCTCTTCACCCATATCAATATAAAGCTCACTGCAAGGTCCGCAAGCTCCTGAATCTCCTGCAGGTCCCCAGAAATTATCTTTCTTTCCAAGTCTTACAATCTTCTCTTTTGGCACGCCTATATGCTCATTCCAAATTTTGAAAGCATCATCGTCTTTTTCATAAATAGAAACATATATTCTTTCAATAGGAAGTTTAATAACTTGAGTAGAAAATTCCCAAGCAAATTCTATAGCTTCTTTTTTGAAATAATCACCCATAAAACAGAAATTACCGAACATCTCAAAGAATGTATGGTGTCTTGCTGTTTTTCCTATATTTTCTAAGTCAGAAAGTCTGAAACATTTTTGTATAGTAGCAACTCTTGAATAAGGTGCTTTTTTTATACCAGCATAATAAGGTTTGAATTGCAGCATTCCCGCTGTTGTAAATAATAGGCTAGGGTCATCTATTGGTATAAGAGATGATGATTTCTCTATAGCATGCTTTTTACTTTTAAAAAACTCTTTAAATTTTTCTCTCAATTCTAAATGTGTCATGATAAACTACTCCTATTTTTTAAGAACATTTATATATATGAAAATTTAAATTTTTATTGTCAAATAATATATTCCATTAATAATATATTAAATCAATTATGAATGCAAGTACAAAATATAAAAATAGTTAACATAATTAATATAAAGTATTGAACATAAAAAAAGAATTGCAAGCATTTACCTGCAATTCCTTTCTATTAACTTTTTATTAAAGCACTATTCTATAATTATAACATAAGTCATTCTTGCTCGTTTTATAGTTATTGTAAAGGACTTATCATTACCATAAGATTTTACAAAGTTGTCATAATCATCAGTATTTGATATTGTTATGCCATTAATAGCTTTGATAACATCTCCAGGTCTAAGTCCGTATTGATAGGCTTTTGAGTTCTGAGTCATATTAAGAACTACAACGCCTCTCTCATTACTTCTTATCTGAAGTCTTTGAGATATTTCAGGAGTGATATTAGAAACATCTAATCCCATCCAAGAACGAGTACTGCCTTGTGAATTATTCTGAGATTGTCTTGTAGGAACAACTTCTTCATCTTCAACTCTAGCTTCTATAGTAATTTTAGTGCTTCTTTCTCTTCCATTTCTTAAATATTTAACATTAACTTCTTTTCCTACTTTAGTAGTGGCTACTTTATTGAATAAATCTCCTGATTTAGTCATTTTTTCACCATCATACTCTATTATAATATCTCCATCCTGTAAACCGCCTTTTGCAGCAGGTGAATCAGGTATAACTTCGCTTACATAAACACCGCTGTTTTGCTTAACATTCAAACCTCTTGAAAGATTTTCATCAATATCTTGTAAATATATTCCTAAATATCCTCTTGTAACTTTACCGTTTTCTTTTAAGTCAGTCATTACTGAAGTAGCAAGATTAATAGGTGTAGCAAATCCTATACCTATGCTTCCGCCTGAAGTAGAATATATTAATGTATTTATTCCTATAACTTGACCATGAATATTGAATAAAGGTCCTCCTGAGTTACCAGGGTTTATAGCAACATCAGTTTGTATATATCTTTGATATTTATTAGCACCAACATCGCTTCTTCCCTTAGCACTTACAATACCAAAAGTAACTGTATTGTTAAGTCCATAAGGGTTTCCTATAGCAATAGCAAATTCACCAGGCTCTATAGCATCACTATCTCCTAAAGCAACATAAGGAAAAGTTCTGTTATTTGCTTCTATTTTTAATAATGCTAAATCATAAGCTTCATCGTATCCTATTAATTGTGCAGGAAGTTCTCCGTCTTCTCCATAAAGTGTAATCATAATTTTAGTAGCACCTTTCACAACATGGTAATTAGAAAGTACATATCCTTCTTCATTGATTATGAAACCGCTTCCTAAAGATTTCTGACTTCTCTTTTGTCTAGGCATTTGATCTCCAAAGAAGAATCTAAAGAATTCATCTGCATATCTGTCTTCTTCAGTTTGTCCTGCCTCTATTTCCGTAGATATATTAACTACAGCAGGCATGTTTTTATCAACTACATCTCTTATAGCATTTTCAACAGCTAAAGCTCCATCTAATGAACCTGTAAAAGATGTTTTTTCAGGTGCTGCTTGTGCATGAACCAAGAACTCGTCTTTTTTATAATTTTTTTCATAAGAAAATATGAAAAATGAAATGATTATACCAACCAAAGTAAATGTAAGCCCAAGGTTTAAAAAGAACATAAATGAACGTTTTTTTTGCTCCATATACTCATAACCTCCAATTTAATGTATTTATCGGACTAAAATTTTAATAATTTGCCACAACTTTATTATAGTAAAAAAATATTAATTTTTAAATAAAAAATTATAATAAAAAATAAAATTGAGTATATTATATGAAGATTATTACCTCATCGTTTCATAAAATCAAGAAATTTATATTATTTATATAATGTTATTCTGACAATTATTATCGTTTTAGTACATTTAATATATAATATAAACCTATGAAAAAAAAACAAAGTAAAAAACTATTTGTAATTATTATGTTTGTAAAAAATTTCAGGTTCTCCATTAGGTCTTGTATTCCATCTAGGATGAACCCAAAGCCAATTTTCAGGATATTTTGATATTATTTCCTCTAACTTTTTTGTATATCTTTGTACATTATGTTTTATAGTTTCTTCTTTAGTTTCTTTTTCTTCTATGTACATTATATCATGTATAATGATTTTATGATGTCCGTATCTATCAGGCAAACTGTAAAGTATAGCCATTGGAGAACCTGTTTTCATAGCTATAGCAACAGGTCCAACTGCTGTAGCAGCGGGATATCCGAAAAAGTCAACAAAAACCCCATCTAAATAATTTTGATCGCATAAAAAAGCAACAGGAGAATTATTATTTAAAACATGAAATATTTCTCTTAAATCACCTTTTTTTGGTATACATTTCATACCTCTTTTTTCTCTCCAAGAACGCATATAGGCATCTAATTTTGGATTATCAAGAGGTCTGAATATTACCCCCGGATTATATTTTTTTATAGCGAAATAAAAAGCTATATATTCCCAATTCCCTATATGACCTGTAATAGCTATGATTCCTCTTTTTTTCTTGTTCATAGCCTCATCAAACTTGTCCTGACCTTCTATTTTTATTCTCTTTAATATTTGTTCATCTGACATTCTTGATGATTTAATAAATTCTGCAAAAGTCATCATCATAGATTTCATAGATCTTTTAGCTATTACTTTCCTTTCATGAAAACTTTTTTCAGGAAATGCCTGTTTTAAGTTAATTAATGCCACCTTTCTTGCGCTTGGTACAAGATAGTACATTAAAGCACCTATGAGCTTAGCGAATAATATAACAAAAATATAAGGCATAAATGCCATAATTTCCATCAATATACGAAGCGGAATATATTCAAGCATTATGACTTTTGATGATTTATAAGCCAAAATAACCTCTCTACTTACTGTTTTAAATTTTCCTCATCTTCTAATTCAGATTCGGATTCAGATTCAGGCTCTACAAATAAATCTTCATCTTCTAATGATTCATTAAATCCGTCATTTCCAAGTACAATTTCATTTGTATCAGTTGCATTATCATCTGAATTTTCAGCATTTTGATTTTCACCATTTTCTGCATTATTTTCAGCATTAACATTTGCTTCAGCAGTATTATTTTCAGCATTGACATTTTCTACAGTATTATTAGATACTTCTTTATTTTCAGTAGTTTCCTGTTTTTCAGAAATGTTTGCAGCTAATTCTTCATTGTCATCACCTTCTATAAGAATTCCTGCGCCTGATAATTCACCTTGTGTTATTAAATAATTAAGTCCGGATATAAAATAATAAGCTTCTGTTAATGCTTTCATTACATTATATCCCTGTATTCTTTTTTTACTTTTTCCTATTTCTGCTGAGAAAGTTAATATGTCATTAGGATTTTCTATGATTCTTTCTCTCTCTTCTTTATCTAATAATAATTTATCTAATTTTCTTTTAAAAGGTGTTATTATTGATACATAAGTGTTTCTTAAGTTTTTAGCCAAATAAGAACGCTGACCGTTTTTATCTGAAAGCATAGAAACTCTTTGTTCAAAACGCATAGTTTTATCTTCTTCTACTTTGTTTATTGTTTTGCAAAGTTCGCTGTATTCATTTAATCTTGAATTAGTATCTGATAAAGATAGGAATATATTATTAAAATCATTTTTATAATCTGTTCTTACTTGATTATCATAAACTAAATTATATCTTACTTTATTAGAAACAAATACAGCAGAATACTCTCTGTCTAAAAAGTCTATTAATACTTTGATTCTATATATTTTATCTTTTATAGGTACAATGAAAAATGGATCAGCTTCATATTCTATATTGTTATCAGATTTTTTGAATGATACACATTTTTCTATAAGTTTTACACCTATAGATTCTACCTTACTTAATTTTTCTTCTTCATTATCTTTTTGTTTTCCTATATTTTCTTTTGCTTGCTGTATTTTATTTTCTTGTAATTTTTCTTTTTCTTTTCTTAATTTAGTATAATATCCTAATATATCCTCATCAGTGATATTTAAATAACGGTTAAAGTCATTTATAGTTTCTAATGGTTCTTTTGATGCATATTGTAAAAGAGTAAATAGTTTAGGATAATACTTTCCATATATCAAATCAACGGCTCTTTTAAAAGCAGATATTCTTGAGTTTACAATTCCCTTACTTATATTATCAACCATTGCATAAGCAAACATAGCTTTTTCACCGGCTAATTTTATTCTTGAATAATAAGCATGAAGTACATAAAGCGGTCTGAACATAGCTTTTATTTCTTTTACATAACTTTCAGCCATAACAGTGCTGTTTAATTCTTTATATGGTCTTAAAAAGTCTTTATAAACACCTTCATTATATTGATCTTTTATTCTTTCCAATAACTCTAAATCATCTAAAGTTTTAGCAAATTGAGAAATTACTTTTTGATGTTTTGCTTTTGCATCTATATCAGAAGCTTCACTCGGATTTAGAGCATTAAAAATTAAAGTGTCCATTTCTAATAGGGCAGCTATAACATTTTTGTCTATAAAGTTTAAAAATTTAGGATTTACATTTCCGCCCATTAATGTGATTACACCAGAACTTAAAGCATTGAACCATAATTTAATATTAAAAAATAATCCGTTACTTTTTTTATTTTGAATACTTATAGCAGAAGAAGATTTAGAATTTTTATCCTTACCATCACCTTTTGAATTTGAAGAACTTGAACCTTTAGAACTCCTGCTGTTATTTCCTCCAACTACCGCGTTTGATCCTTTTTTTGATGATCCAACAAGAACATTATTATCCTTTTTCTTATCTGGTACTACTTCACCGCCGGCATCTACAAATTTATTAAATAGATCTTTTCTAGCATCTTTATTAAGTTCATCTAACTTTAATCTATCTCTAGTGTTATCTATATCTCCCATAAATAAAACTCCCTAAATAATTATTTGTTTTTATGTATTATAGTAGCACTACCTTGATTCTCCGCCATTATAGTCATACTTGATATTTGTACATGACTTTTTCTAGTTAATGCATACTCTATATTATCGGCTATATCTTCGGCATATAAAGGATTAAATCCTTTGTACACATTGTCAGCTTTTTCTTTATCTCCTTTGAATCTTACAGTAGAAAACTCTGTATTAACAGCTCCTGGTTTTATATTTGTTATTTTCACAGGCTTGTCTATTAATTCTACTCTTAAACTGTCGCCGAACATTTCAACAAAAGATTTAGTTGCACAGTATATTGCACCTCCGCTATAAGCTTCATCGGCAGCAGTAGATGATAGATTTACTATATGTCCATGTTTGCTTTCTAATATATATGGGAGTAAAAGTCTTGTTAACACTATTAATCCTTCACAATTAACTCTAATCATTTGAAGAGAGTCTTCTATAGGATTATTATAATATAAGTCTTTACCTAAAGCTAAGCCGGCATTATTTATGAGTATATCTATTTTTTTATCCTCATCACTAAGAGAATTTATAGCCTTTACTATATCTTCAGATTTAGCAAAATCTAATTTTATCACTTTTACTTTTACATTATGATTTTTTTCTAATTCATTTTTTAAAGTTTCAAGTTTTTCTAATCTTCTTGCAGCTAAGATAAGATTAACCCCATTAGAAGCAAGCATTTTAGCTACAGCTTCACCAATACCTGCACTTGCTCCTGATACAAATGCAGTTCTTCCTTTAATATTTTCTACATACATAATAAATCCTTATTGTTGCTAATAAAAATTATTGTTATAATTAGCTTTTTCATATTTTAAAATTATTTTTTATCTATTAAATTAGATATACAAATCATTATTATCAATAAGTTTCTACCATACCTGCAACATCTTGAGCAGTGTATTGCATACCAACTTCATTAAGATATTTTGTGATTAATGTATCTACCTGTTTTTTTAATCCTTTAGAATAAAGTTCCATCACCACAGTACAATTCTGCTTAGAGTCCCATTTAGTTTCTACAACAGAAGCTCCTCTTATTCTTCCTGCCACTCTTTCCTGTATAACATATTCATCTATCATGCCTTTTTCAGTAGAGCTTAAAGATTCTATATATGAACCTACAATTCTTGCTACAATTTTATTTTTAGCATCCAATTCTGCTGCTTGTTTTGATGTTAATTCTCTTCTGAATTTATCATCTATATCTATATCTTCTGCTGGAGAACCCATTCCCATTACTCTGAATGTGTCATCATTAATCCAGCCTTCCGGTCTTTCTCTGCTTACTCCGCTTCCGCATGAAATAATGAATAGTGAAAGCATTGATGTCATAATAAATAATTTTATAAATTTATTCATATTAATCCTTCCTAATTTGATTGTAGTATTATATATTTTGAATACTATATTGCAATACCATAATAAAAATAATTTTACCTGTATATTTTAAATATAATAAAAAATATAGCAAATTTTAATTGCTTTAATATTATCGATTATTATTATTTTTAATTTTAAAAAAAATAAGGACTCCATTAAGGAGCCCTTTTTAATATCATATTTTAATAATTATTTATAAGTTCTTACCATTCCAGCAACATCCTGAGCAGTATATTGCATACCAACTTCATTAAGATATTGAGTTACCAAATTATCCATCTGTTTTCTAAGGTTTTTTGAATATAGTTCCATTACTACAGTACAATTTTGTTTAGAGTCCCATTTGCTTTCTACAACAGAAGTACCTCTTATTCTTCCAGCAACTCTTTCCTGAATAACATATTCATCTATCATGCCTTTTTCAGTAGAACTTAGAGATTCTATATATGAACCTACAATTTTAGCAGCAATTTTATTTTTGGCATCTAATTCAGCTGCTTGTTTTGCCGCTACTTCTCTTCTGAATTTATCGTCTATATCGTCTGATGGAGAACCCATTCCCATTACTCTGAATGTGTCATCATTAATCCAGCCTTCTGGTTGGCTCCTGCTCACACCAGTTCCGCATGATACTACAAATAATAGTAGAGAAATAGAAATTACTACATTAAATATTTTTCTTATCATATATTTTTAACCTCCTGATAAAATAATATGTAAGTTTATATGCGATTATATACCTTTAGTAGTATATTGCAATATCTTTTATAATATTTTTTTATATTATAATTGACATAAAATAAACATTATATATAATTATTAATCGAAGTTATTTTAAATCATAAAGGAACAAAAAATGAAATTAAAACATACAATCAATTTCATTAAAAAACATACTGTAGCAGTATTTGTAAAAGTAGAAAAAGAGCAGCTTAAAGTATGCTCATTTAATGAAGAATATATAAAGTTATTTAATAGTTTGGTAAAAGATAAATATTATAATACTTCTACTCCATTTGCATTCGCATTTGCAAGCAATACAAGAGTTATTTATATTACATATAAAGAAGTAAAAAATTATATGTATGAAACTTGGAAGAATGCCGGTGCTTCATTGGTAAAAATAATGAAAGATTTACATATAGATGATATAGAAGTAGATATGGCTGAATTATTTGCTGAAATAGCTTCCGAAGAATCATATATTCAATTTTGTTTAGGTATATTGCTTTCTTCTTATAGTTTTGATAATTATTTAGGCGATAAGAGATTGAAAGAACAATCTAATATTAAGAATATACTTTTAGTTTCTGAACATAAAAAAGATACTGAAAATGCTATATCTAAGGCAAATCAAATAGCAAGCAGTATATTTTGGGCAAGAGATATGGTTAATGAGCCTAGCAATGTTATAAATTCTTTGACATTTGTTGACAGGGCTAAAAAACAGGCTGAAAGCAGAAAAATAACTACTACAGTTCTTACTGAAAAAGAATTAAAAACTCTTGGTATGAACGGAATATTGGGGGTTAATGCCGGAAGTAAGAATCCTCCTAGAGTGTTTATCGCTCAGTATAAGAAAGCTAAGGCTAAAAAACATATTTTATTGGTAGGAAAAGGTATTACTTTTGATACAGGCGGAATGGTTTTAAAACCTGGTACAAGTATGCTTGGTATGAAAGATGATATGGCTGGAGCTGCAGCTGTTTGCGGAGCTTTATTTTTAATATCTGATATGAATTTGGAAGCTAATGTTACTGTAATATGTCCTTTAACTGATAATAAAACAGGAAGTGCTGCTATAAATCCTGGTGATATATTAAAAATGTATAATGGCGTTACTGTAGAGGTTGTTAATACAGATGCTGAAGGAAGACTTATACTTGCTGATGCTTTAGCTTATGGAATAAAAAAATATAATCCTGATTTTGTAATAGATATTGCCACTTTAACAGGAGCTTGTTCAATAGCTTTAGGAAAACATGCTTCAGGACTTCTTTCTAATGATGAAGCTTTGTCCGCTGCTTTAAAAGATGCAGGAAATGATACTTATGAAAGAGTATGGGAACTTCCTATGTTTGATGAATATAAAGAAGATATAAGATCTGATATTGCTGATATAAAAAATTCAGGCGGAAGATATGCCGGAGTTATAACAGCAGCACAATTCTTATCATACTTTACAGAAGGAGCAAGATGGGCTCATTTAGATATAGCAGGTACTGATATGAGTGATGTAAATGTGAAATATATATCTAAAGGTGCTACAGGAGTAGGAGTGTATTTGCTTGCTAAAACAGTAGAAAAACTTGTTGATATAGGTAAATTTTAATTAGTAAAATTAATTTTTAATAGTTATAAAATAGTCATAGTGTTTTTTTATGAAAATGCTATGATTATTTTTTATTTAATATATGTAATTAATTATACTATATTTTTATTGGGCTGTTATTTCCAATTCAAATTCTTGATTTTATCATCATCATTTATTTCTCTTATAGCTTTGCAAGGGTTTCCAAAAGCAAGCATATTATCAGGTATATCTTTAACAACAACGCTTCCAGCCCCTATAACGCAATTATTTCCTATAGTTACACAAGGAAGTACAATGACATTAGCCCCTATCCATACATCGTTTCCAATAGTTATAGGATATGCATATTCTATGTAATTATTTCTTCTTTCTTTATCTAAAGGATGTCCTGCAGTATAAAAACCGCAATTAGGAGCAATAAACACATTATTTCCAAATTTCACTTTAGCACAGTCAAGTATCACACAATTATGATTTACATAAAAATCATTTCCGGCTTCTATATTGAATCCATAATCGCAGTAAAAAGGCGCCATAATTCCGAAATTTTGTCCTATTTTTCCGAATAATTTTTTAATAATATTTTCTTTTTCTTCTGCTTGATTAGATCTTAGCAGATTATAATCCAAACATAAATCCTTCGCTTTGTTTCTCATAATTTCTAAATCTTTATCGGCAGAGCTGTATTCTAAACCCTTAATCATTTTTTCTAATTCAGTCATTTAATAACTTCCTTTGCAATTAAATTATGATGATAATTATATGATAAATGTAAAAAAATGAAATTAGTTTTTTAGTTTAAACTTGAAATTATTTATGTAAAATGTTATAATGAATTTTCAAATTAGATAAAAATGGGAGTGTATATGCCTTCAGGAAGAAAAAGACTTCGTCAAAAGATGGCTACGCATAAACGTAAAAAACGTTTACGCAAAAATAGGCATAAGAAAAAGTAATATAATATAACATTATACATATTAATGTTTTTCATCTCTTGGAATTTATAATTTTTAATGGGAAAATAATATGGCAAGCAATGTAAAAACTGTCATAGAAGTATGCGTAGGACTTCATTGCTCTATGAAAGGGGCTTATGCTCTTTTAGAAGCTATTCGTTCTCATTATGATTTAGAAATAGGAGTGCCGTCATCTGATGGTATGCTCCTTAAAGAGATGGAGTGTATGCATGATTGCCATAATGCCGTACCTATCCTTATTAATGGTATGGAATGTACAAAATCGTCTTTTAAAAGTATTATTAAGTATATAGAAGCTATACATGTAAGAAAAAGATGAAGAAATTTGTACTGCATAGTGAAAATAATATAGAAAATATTCAATTATATAAAGATCATTTCGGGGAATATTTAGCAGTTCAAAAAATAGGTAATTCTTTTTTTGAAGATTTAAAAGAATATCCTTTATTTAAAAGAGATATTACTCAAACTTCTATATATCAATTATTAACTGACGGAAATATTAAAGAAGATTATATTCTAGTCAATGCCGCTTCATTTGATTATTTGGTTTTCAAAGATAAATTTCTATTAAAAAATAATCCGCATCTCATATTAGATGGAGCTGTATTTATAGCCAAAATTTTAAATATTAAAAAAATAGATATAATATTAAAAGATTATTATTTAGAAGAAAGAGATACTATACTAAAAGCTATAGTTGAAGCGGAAGATGCTAATTTTGTAGGTGATATAGAAATAAATATATATGATGAATATGCCTACTATAATAAATATAATATCAGAATCACACCTTCTTTTTTAGAAAATAAAAAATATGTATTTGATTTGGAAACTATATCACAAATTGCATATTTGGCTCATATTGGAGGATTTACTTTTAAAGATTATGGAAATGGAGAGTATAAAGGAAGTAATATACTTTCTGTTACGGGGGATATCATTAGTCCTAATCTATATGAATTTGAAATGTATACTCCATTAAGAAATATTGTTAAAGCTGCCGGCGGGACAGTGAAAGAATATACTATAAAATGCGTATTTACTAATGGTTTTTTGAATCCTCCTATAGATTTTGAAACTTTTCAGAAAATGACTTTAGATTATGAATGTTTTGATAGTCTTAATATGAAGATGGGAAATGGGGGAATATGTTTTATACAAGAGGATAGATGTATAATAAGGGTTGTAGTAAAAATAATTCAGTTTGCTAAAAGCATATCATGCGGAAAATGTTCTCCTTGTCATTATGGATTTGATTTATGCGAATATTATATTAATAGAATGCTTTTAGGAAATTCAAATTTTGATGATTATTCTAATTTGAAAGAAGCTGTTGAAATGATTAAAATAGGGGCTTCATGTTTATATATAAGAAGTCTTGCTAACTGTATATTATCTGCTATGGAAATGTTTAGAGATGAGTTTGTGTATTTGATAGAGAATAAGATAACATTATATAGTTTTGTAAAAAGTTAAAAATCTTTTTTATATTAGAGGTTTTATTTAATGATAGTAAAATTTAATGTTGATGGAAAGACGGTATCATCTCAGAAAGGATATACTATACTTCAAGCACTGTCCTACATCAATATAGATATACCTCATTTATGCTCATATAAAATAAATAGTACAAATACTTTTGAAGAG
Organism: uncultured Brachyspira sp.; assembly: GCA_949287565.1. Taxonomy (GTDB): domain Bacteria; phylum Spirochaetota; class Brachyspiria; order Brachyspirales; family Brachyspiraceae; genus Brachyspira. The sequence goes on along the minus strand of CASEHG010000322.1, from coordinate 6,442 downwards.
AAAAATAATATTCTAAGATGCAAATTATGCTTGGTTAAAGTAAAGAAAAAAAATGAAAATGATTATTCTTATAAATATGCCTGCAATGAAATAGTAGAAAATGGAATGAGTGTTTTAAATGAGCATGATGATGATATTATAAAATATAGAACTTCTTTATTAAAGGCTATGCTTTATATGCATGAACCTATATGCGAAAGCTGTAAAGCTGATTATATATGCAGATTAAAAAAGTATTTGGATATTTATAATATTTCTATAGAGGCATCTCCTAATGCTTTCAATGAAAATGATATTAACTTGATAGAATTAAAAAATATAGTGGAAAAAATGAATCTTCCTAACTTTATAAAAGCAAATTTTGAAAGATGCGTTAATTGCGGTATATGCGAAGATTATAAAGTGATAGACGGATATAATTCGATGATAACAGATTTATGTCCTACCCATGTATTTGAAGTTCAAAGGGATATAGATAATAAAATCAATGATGATATAAGTGATGTAAAAACTATAGAAAGTTTTTGTATAGGATGCAATCATTTATGCGATGCTAAATACAGTTATATCGATTATAGTATAAAAGATATATCATCTCCAAAGGGCAAGAAATACGGAATATGTGATTATGGAAGAAAACTAGATTATTATTCAAACAATACATTAGAAAAGCCTTTTTATAGTGGTATGCAGTATGAATTTGATGAGGCTAAAGAATTGTATCATAAATTTATTAATGATATTGAGGCAGAATCTACTTTGGCATTAAACTCTAGTATGTATCCTATTGAAGATATTAAGGCTTTCAATGAATTTATTGATTCTTTGGGAATAGAAAATTTAATATTCAAAAAAAATAGAATGGCCACTAATTCAAAAAATATCAGAGATAATTATACAAATATTAATGATTTTTCTATGAGAGATTTAAAGAGGGATATAAAGCATTCTATATCTGACGATAATTATATATATAATGAAAAATTTAAAAAATTTATCATAGTAGGCGACTCATTAGATGATAATGATAATATGATTGATTTTGCCAAGAAAAATAAGGGTAATTATATAGTATTTAGTCCGAATTTTTCTGTTTTGGCTTATAATGCTTATTTAAGTTTTCCTATATCATATCTTGGTGAGTTTGAGGGACATTATATAGATAATCATGGTAAAGTTAAAGAGATGCAGACTTTTTTAAAAAGTAGTAAAAATCGTATGAGTTTAAGAGAATTGTTAATATATTTGTATTTATAATGATTTTGTATATACTAGAATATATGGAGCTTATATATTATTTTTTTATTATTGCTAATACAAAGCGAGTTTATCGATAGCAATAACAACGATAAACGGGCAGCTGATAACTTACGAAGGAAATTGTCAGCTAATATATAGCGAGTTTATTTATAAACAATAAAAAACGATAAACGAGCAGCTGATAACTGACGAAGGAAGTTGTCAGCTAATGTATAGCGAGTTTATTTATAAACAATAAAGGAGAGTTATTTATGCCAAAAACAAGAGCTGAGATACTCCAAAATAGTAATAAAAAATATGATATTATTATTATAGGCGGCGGAGTTATAGGTGCTACTATAGCATTAAAGGCTTCTAGAGTAGGACTTTCCGTACTTTTGCTTGATAAGCATGATTTTGCTTTCGGTTCTTCTTCCAGAACTTCAAAAATGCTTTCAGGCGGATTTAATGATATGAATAGTAAAAATTTAATGTATACAATTCATAGGGTAAGAGAAAGAAATAACCTTATGTATAAGGCTTCATCTGAACATTTTGGCATTATCAATCCTATATATGAGCATAGCAGTACAGGGCTTTTAAGAGAAGAAATAAAAATGATGTTATATGATATGTTTTCTCTCTTTGGAAAAACTAAAAGACATAAATCACATAGCAGAAATGAAACATTAGATGCTTTGCCTGATTTGATAAATAATGATGTTATAGCATCTGTAGAATATTATGAAGGCTTATTAGATGATTCAAGATATGTTATAGAGCTTCTTTTGAAGGCTGAAGAGTTCGGAGCTGATATATTAAACTACTGTGAAGTTAAGGCTTTTGAATATAATCAGAAAGAAATAGAAAATGTAGTTTTTACGGATCATATCACTGGAAGAGTACATACAGCAAGTGCTAAAACTATATTAATAGCTGCAGGAGCTTGGGGACATAATATAAGTTCGCTTCTTCCTAATGGAAATTTTGAAGATAAGCTGGTTTACGTTAAGGGCAGTCATTTAATTATAGACAGCGATTTGATTCATATAAATAAATCAGTTATTCTTCCTAAGATAAAATCAAGACCTAATGTATTTTTGATGCGTTGGAAGAACAATACCATTATAGGTCCTACAATCAAAAAAAATACTCATGATTTAGATTGTATATATACTACAAGCGACGAAGCTGAATATTTGCTTGATATATATAATACTTATTTCAGTTCTATTGTTAATAAAAACCATATAATAACTACACAATCTGGAATGATGCCTCTTAATCCTTCACAGGTTAAAATACATTCTCATCCTCAATACAGACTATTCTTAGTTGAAGGCGGAAACTTTACAACTTCTTCTGCTGTTACAATGAAAACATTAGTAAAAATGTACGGCAAGCCTTATAAATGGTTTAGTAATCAGAAGGTTGTTAATAATAAATTTGATAAAAATACTGAATTAGTTTTGAATGAAGATTTAGTTAAATTCCTTATAGATTATTTCGGTTCTGTTAATCTAATTCTAAAATTGAATGAGCTTTGCAAAAATGATTCATCTCTTTTAGTAGAAGTAGGGCTTGATTATAGAATCAACAGGGGACTCATAAAATATTTTGTAGAAGTAGAGCATGCTATGCATTTAGATGATATTATGATGAGAAGATTAAGATTCATATTAACAGAGAATGACTGCGGTACTTTAATATCAGAGCATATAGCAGAGGAAATGGCTAATATACTTAAATGGGATAAAAGCAGAACTGAATGGGAAATAAAAAGATACAGAACAGAGATTAAAAGGGCAAGAGTAGGTTTATTCTAATTTAACCTTTTTGTACTAAATCTCTGAAGCCTCTTAATATATTAAGTCCTGTATTTCCGCTTTTTTCAGGGTGAAACTGTATTCCGTATACATTATCATTTTTTACTATGGCTGGTATTTGTACATCATATTCACTGTCGGCTATTATGCTTTCATCGCAATCTTTGCCATAGTATGAATGTACAAAATAAACATATTCCATATTATTAATATATTTAAATAGTTTATCTTCTTTTTTTATATTGAGATTATTCCAGCCCATATGAGGCACTTTTAAATCTTTATTTTTTAAATCTTTTTCTATAGGGCATATATTTCCTTTTATAAGTCCAAGTCCGTTATACTCACCATATTCATAGCTCTTATCAAAAAGCATCTGCATACCCAAGCATATACCCAAAATTAATTTTCCTTTTTTAGCTTCTTCTATAATAGTATTTTTTAATGTTCCGTCTTTTCTTCTTTCAAGTTTTGCCAAAGCATCTCTGAAAGCTCCTACTCCAGGCAGTATCAAAGCATCTGCTTCTTTTATAGTTTTTTCATCATCTGTAAGTTTAGCATCTATTCCTACATACTTTAATGATGACATAAGAGAGAATAAATTTCCTACTTCATAATCTATTATAGCTGTCATAAAAAAATCCTATTAATTTATTAAAGTTATTATACTAAAATAAAACATAAAAGTCAAAGTATAGGGGCGGGTGGGCGGGCTGAATAAATTAAAAAATATTAATTATATGCCTTTTATAATAAAAGCAAAAAATCAATTTTTTAATTTTTATTATTTTCAAGCATTCCCTTTGTAGATAATACTTCATTTTTATATTTTTCATCTATTTCACAAGCCTGTGCTAAAGCTCTGGCAACACCTTTAAAAATTGATTCTATTATATGATGAGTATTTTCTCCATATAAAGTATTTATATGCAAAGTAATATTCATAGAGTTAGTAAATGCTGTAAAAAACTCTTTAACAAGTTCAGTATCGAAGTCCCCAACTTTTTCATGTTTTAAATCACTGTTAAAAATTAAATGACTTCTTCCGCATATATCAACTGCTGCCATAGTAAGAGCCTCGCACATAGGCATGCTGAAATTACCATATCTTTTAATGCCTTTCAAATCTCCTAAAGCCTCAGCAAAACATTTACCTAATACAATACCAACATCCTCCACAGAATGATGATAATCAATATGAATGTCCCCATCGCATATAGTTTCTAAATCGAATCTTCCATGGCGTGCAAATAAATCAAGCATATGATCTAAAAATCCAACTTTAGTATTGTTTTTGTATTTTCCTGTTCCATCTATATTTAATTTAATTTTTATCTTTGTTTCATTAGTATTTCTTTCTATTTCAGAAACTCTCATTTTATTATTCTCCATTTATAAAAACTATAATTATTTATTATTATTAATATTTGATATATATATCATTTTTAATATATAATTGCAATAATATAAATTCAAATGATTAAAAATATAATTTAAATAATACACTTTTATTTTTTTAAAAAATTTATATAATTCTTTAATATAAGGCTTGGGGGTATATGGTAATGGGGACTTTAGGAAGTATTAATGGTTTTAATAATTATAAACCTAGAATCACTAAGGAAGAAGTGAGAGATAAAATTTATAAAGATTCTAATATTGAGAAGAAAATAAAAGAAGGAGTGGAGAATTATTTAGATTTATCAATATTAAAAAAATATTCTGATAATGCCTATAGCGAATATGATTATATAAATAATTATATGCTTATTACTACAGAAGTATTTGAGGAAGGACATATAATCTGCGATATTCATATAGATGTTAATATGAAAGTATATGATTATATGCCTAAAGGTAACAATAAGAATGAAAGATATATAGCTTTAGATAATACATATTTAATGGGACTAAATTTAAAATTTTCATTGAAAGAAATAGATGATGATATAGAAAATATAGAATTAAGATTTTTTAATATTTATGGAATTTCAGATAACTTACATCAATCATAAATAATAAAAAAATTAATTTATTTAAATTATATTTTTTATTTTAAATCTATATTTATAAATCTTAATGCTCTTTCAGAAGCATTTTCTACCAAAAGAGCGGTATTAGAAATAGATTCTTCAAGAGTCATAGCTTTTGTGCATAAAGGCATTATAGACTTAATACCCAAATCATATACAATTTCAGCTCCTTCTCTTATCTCACCAACTATTGCAATTACAGGTATATTTCCAGCCCTTTTGGCAACGCCAACAGGCACTTTTCCTTCTTTAGTTTGTCCGTCAATAGATCCCTCTCCGGTTATTATAAGAGAAGCATCTTTTATTTTTGATTCAAAATCTATTATATCAAGCACAGCATCTATTCCGCTTTTTAACTGAGCATTACAAAAAGCAACAAGCCCGCCTCCAAGTCCTCCGGCAGCACCGGCTCCTTCCATATAGTCTATTTCTTTACCAAATTTTTCTTTTATGATTTTTGCTATATTTTTAAGTCCGTCATCAAGTATATCAAAACTTTCTTCTGTAACACCTTTCTGTTTTCCGTATACGGCAGTAGCACCATTCTTACCATAAAGAGGATTTTTTACATCGCATGCGGCAGTTATTTTTATATCGAATATTCTTTTATCAACATTACTGTCATCTATATCAGTAACTTTTATCATGTTTTCAGCAATGGCTTCAAGTTCATTATTATCTTTATCAAGAAATTTATATCCTAAAGCATTAGCCATGCCTATACCGCAGTCATTGGTTGCACTTCCGCCTATTCCTATTAAAATCTCTTTTATATTATTATTGAGAGCGTCTTTTATAAATTCACCTGTTCCATAAGTAGAATATTTTAAAGGATTTCTTGTTTTATCGTCAATTAAAGTAAGTCCTGATGCTTCAGCCATTTCTATAACAGCTTTTTCTTTATTAATAATTCCATATTTAGCTTCTATTATTTTTCCTTCAGGATTTTTTACATTTATTTTTTTTATATTTCCTCCTGCTGCATAAAGTATAGATTCTACAGTTCCTTCTCCTCCGTCAGCAATAGGAATTTTTATTATATCAGCATCTTTTATTACTTTTAATACTCCTCTTTCTATGTAATTGCAAACTTCTAAACTGCTTGCACTACCTTTGAAAGAGTCAGGTATTATTATGATTTTCTTCATTATATGCTCCTAATATTCTACTATATGTCTTAATATATATTAATGGTTATATTTTATCAATTTTTATTTATTAAAATTATATAAAATTCATCTTTTTATTATATATGTTTTATATCTGCTTAGTAATGTAAAATATAAAAATAATAAAATTAACAAAAAATCAGTATATATAATTGTTTATATACTAAAAATTTTT
>CASEHG010000321.1 GCA_949287565.1 uncultured Brachyspira sp. | reverse complement strand
CTTCTTATGGAGCATGTTGCAAGTGAAATATTTTATCTATTATTAAGAAGACATAGAAAATTATTATATAATAAAACTGTATATATATTTTCTTCTGTAGGAGGAAACGGAGGAGATGGGCTTGCTATAGCTAGATATTTAATAAAAAATGGATACAATGTTAAAATATATATCACAGGAAATCTTGATAGAGTTAATAAAGACACATACTCTAATTTTAATATATTAAAATCTATGAATATAGATATTAATTATTTAGGAAGCGAAGAAGATGCTGTATCTGCTGCTGAAAATATAGAAAGAAAATCTATAGTGTTGGATTCATTATTCGGAACAGGCGGAAACAGACCATTAGAAGGAATACAAAAAACTCTTATAGACTGCTTAAATAATTTAGATGTTCTTAGAATAGCAATAGATATACCTTCAGGATTAGCTTCAAAAATAAATGACTATGATAATGTGCATAGTTGTTTTAAAGCTCATGAAACTTACACAATTTGCTTTGCAAAAGATATATTTTTCTTATACAGAACTAGAGAATATATAGGAAAATTATTCATAATAAAATCAATATTTCCTAATGAAATACTAAATAGTTGGGGATATAAAGCAAAACTAATAGACTATAATGAAAAAATACATATAAACAGAAACTCACTATACAGCAAAAGAGAACAGGGAATGCTTGCTATAGTGGCAGGAAGCGATAATTATATAGGGGCTGCCGTTTTAGCTACAAATGCCGCTTATAGATTAGGTGTAGGATATATAAGACTATATGTACCTAATGGCATACTTAAAAATATAAGAGATGCTGTAATGCCTTCTATGCCTGAAGTTGTTATTATAGGAGTTGGGGAAGAAAATCAAAAATACTTCACAGAAAATGATATTGAAATAGTAAATGATATAAATAAAAGTGATGCTTGTATAATAGGCTCAGGTATAGGCAGAGATATGTCTACAGAAATTTTCATAAACAGTATATTAAAGCAAATAAATATACCTACTGTTATAGATGCTGATGCTTTATATTTAATGTTTGAAAGCACTCTTAATGAACTTAACAATAATTTTATAATTACACCTCATATATATGAATTTGAAAAACTTACACAAATCAATCATATAGAGGCATTAGAAAATCCATATCAGGCATTATTAAGATACAGACAAAAAACTAATGCTTCAATAATATTAAAAGATGCTGTAAGTTTCTTAATGCATGAAAATGATATATATATAAATTATAACCCTAGAGAATCTATGGGAAAAGCAGGCATGGGAGATGTTTTTGCCGGATTTATAGGTGCTTTGCTTGCTAGAAGATTAAATGTATTAGAGGCTTCAAAATTAGCATTGATAATACAGTCTAAATCTTTTAATATATTATCAAAAAAATTCGGAAATGATTATATTCAGCCTAAAGATTTAGCAAATATTTCATACAAAATACTAAAAAGGATATAAATTTGCCTAGAGAAGTTTACGACCCTAAAGAAAAAGAATTAGAATTCTATGGTAAAAGAGATATAAAACCTCCGGCACCTAAAAGAGAAGTAAGTATATTTGCAAGAAGATGGTTCATGTTTTTATACGGTACTTTTCTTACATTAGCTGTAGTTGGTATGCTTTTGTATAAAAAAGGATTCTTTAATAATATACCACTATTTGAAGCTTTAAAGCCTAAAACTGATGTAATAGTAAAGATTAATAAAGCACAGTCCATTGATGATGTCATAATAACAACTATAGAACTTGAAAATTCTAATTATACTAATTCTGAAAGTGTAGAAGTATTAAGAACTTCTTTCTCATTATACAAATATAGAAAATTAATATTTTCAGGAGATCGTTCTTTTAATAATATAAGATTCCCTGTAGGTCAAAGAATAGGATTTAATCTTAACTTTGATAAAAATTATTGGAAAGAAGCTAATAAACTAGAAATAATACTGCGTTTCGATAATAATCTAGTCAAAACCAATAGCATAAATACCAAAAAAATCAAAATAAAATATTGATCTATAGCTAAACAAATATATTTTGTCAATTTTAATTTTTTGCAGATGTATTATCAACTTTTTTGGTGCGGCTTCGTCAAAGTTGCTGCCGACACATACCAAATGTAAGGTGGACTTTTCGTCGGCACGCAGAGCAAAAAATGCAAGTGCTACAGCTTTATATTTTAAAAATATGTATTAAAAGTAACTTAATACCCTAAATCTTAGCAAAAAATACAGTCTTTCGCGAAGTGTATACGAGTTTATCGAGTATATAAGGTTCTTTGATGAAGTCGCGGGAAAAAGAACAACAAAAAGTTAAAAATTTTCAGTATATACTGAAAATTTTTAAGTTTGTCAATTTTTTAATCTATTGTATAATAACAATATGGATTTTAATTTAACAGACGAAGAAATAAAATTTT
>CASEHG010000320.1 GCA_949287565.1 uncultured Brachyspira sp. | reverse complement strand
TATAGTTTTAGGAGCTTATTTCTCCTATGATATACCTTTAATTGAAACTAAAAATCCTACTTTCCATGCTAAGCTTTCATCTTTTGATTTGGGTGCCGAAGTTGGTTTAAGATTCTAATAAAAATTTAATTAATAAAAATAATATTTGGGGAATGCATATTCAATAATATGTATTCCTTTTTTTATAGTAGTTTTTTATTATAAGTATATTATAGATATTGTCGAATATATAAGGCAATAAAATATAAAGGACTATAAAAATCAAAAAAATAATAACAATTGCATGCTTATTAATAATTGCATTAAGCGGAAACTTGATGGCTAAAACAGGATTTGAGGTAAATGTTCTATTTCCTTTCGGAGTGAGTTTAGGAACATATACCGGAACAGATGCAGCTAAATACACTAAAGCCGATGCTGGTTTTGAATTTGGTATTCATGTTATACCTGGATATTATTTCGGAATAAGTAATATAGCTTTAGGAATAGGCCTTGATATAGGTTATCAAAAAGATGTATTTGCTTTCGGATTAAAAGGAGAAAAAGGAAGATATGGTGCTTCTTTTGACAGTTTCCATCTTGGTTTGCTTCCTAGAATAGATTTAGCTTTCATATCTATAGGTGTAGGCGGAGGATTCAAATTTCCTATAGCAGGACTTATGTATGATAAAAGAGGCGCAAATGGAATAGCTCAGGCTAGTATGTATGATACAAAAACTATATACAGAGAATTTAATAAACCTTTTATACCTTATGTAAAAGTTACTCTTGATTTTATTTTACCGCTTAATTTAACTGCTGGTATTTATATTTCTTATGATATACCATTTATGGAAAGTAAAACTTATGACTTTAAATTATCAAGTGTAGATTTAGGTGCTCAGCTTGGAATAAGATTCTAATATTTTATTTATTGATTTTTTAGTTAATAGGGTGCATAAATAAATGCATCCTATTTTATTATAAAAATTACATAATTAAAAGTAAATATTTCATATTATCAATTTTCATAACTTAACATTCATACAAAGTATGTATTAATATTATTTGATACATTTCACACTTAAACTATAAAAACAAAAATTATTTATAACAAATTAATATATTTTCTATAATTATTCAAATACATATTTGAATAAAAAAATATTGTGTTATACTTTAAAAAATAATCTCATTTTTATTCATTTTAAGCACAATAATTTTCATAGGATGTAACAATAATATAACAAATTCTGATGATACTAATCAAGGCGGTAATGATAATGGTAATAATAATGAAATAACAACTCCAGATGGTTTAGCATCAACTTATGATGGTACTTGGTATTTTTATAGTGAAGATGGTAAAATAAAAGGTGATACTGTTACTGTAGCCAATGGGGGAATAACTGGATTAAAAACATCATCAGGAACAGCAATAGATTTTGTAAAAGATAATTTTAATAGTAAAGTTATTATTGATATAAATCTTATTGATTCAAAAAATTATGCTGTATATAAAGATGGTAATACTGGTAATATGAATTTCAATGACACTGTAGCTTATGTAAAAATAAAAGATGCTTCAGGTGCTGTTATCATAGAAGGAATGCTTTTAAAAACACAAAAATCTACTGCTATTGATGCTTCTCATGCAGGTACATATACATACACAACAACAGGTAATGCTAAATATGAATTGATAGTAACAGCTGATTTAGTTACTTTTAAAAGAACTTCTTCATCTGGTAGTTCAGAAACTTATAATATGCCTTATGTATATTTTACTAAAAGCGGAAATTCTTATACTTGCGATGCTTTCAATTATCCTAATACTGTATTAAATTTTGATACTAAAAGTTTTGGTATAGAACATATAAATGTAAAATATACTGTTAATGCTGATTTTTCTCAAGCATCTACTAGCTCATCTATTACTACTTTATCAGACAGCAAAGTTGAATATACAAAAACAAAATAAATAATATAATATTATTTTAAGACTTATCTTTTACTAAATTAATAGTAAAAGATAAGTCTATTTTTTATATATCAAGTATAAGTTATATATTTTTATTTATTTTAAGTTTCTCAAATATAGTTTTTAAAACTTATTCTCAACCCCACCCTTTAGGTTTATAGATTTAATTTGCAATTTTAATTTAATTTTTATTTAATGCCTAATTAGAATTTTTTAACTGCCCACCCAAGATTTTTTTAAATTTATTATTTTACTCACCGCACGAAAAACTAAATTAAGAATATAGCATTATGTGTATAATTTAATTTTTTTATATTAAAAATTTTGTTCACCGTGCGTCAAGATATAAAAACTATATTTAAAAAAATTAAGATAATTGCAAAAATAAAGGGCCTAAGTATTATAACTCAAGCCCTTTTATTATTTATATTTATGTTTATATATTATTTACCTGGAGTACTCAAAGCATCGTCTATACCTGTACCAGTTTCAACACTAGCCAAGTCTTTAGCATCATAATCTTTAAGAGGTATTCTATTTCTAATAGCCGCATAAACAGTAGGTACTATAACAAGAGTGAACATAGTAGAAACTGTCAAACCTCCAAGAACCGCTAATGATAAAGGCTGATACATCTCATTACCCTCTCCGCTGGACAAAGCCATAGGAAGAAGTCCTAATATTGTTGTAAGAGAAGTCATAAGTACCGGTCTTAATCTTCTAGGACCTGCAATCAAAGCGGCTTTATCACCATTAATTTTCTTTTCATGCATAAGCTGATTCATATAGTCTATCAGTACAATACCATTGTTAACTACAATACCTATAAGTACTATAACTCCTATACCGCTATATACACTTAAAGTTTGTCCTGTAATAAATAATAAAGTAAGTGATCCGGCAAAACCAAATGGTATAGCAAGAGCAATAACAAAAGGTGCTATATACGATTCAAACTGACTTGCCATAATAGCATAAACTAATACTAAAGCTAAGAATAATGCCTGTATAAGCTGTCCAAATGCTTCTTGCATATCCTCATAATCACCAGAATAAAGAACACTGAAACCAGAAGGCATAAATACTTTTTCATTGATAGCTTTCTGTACATCATTCATTATCTGATTCATAGGTCTGCCATAACCAGCCGCAGTTATTGAAGTTATTCTGCTGTCATTTTTTCTTTCTATTTCAGTAGGAGCAAAATTCTTATCAACATTTGCAATAGCTGATACTGGAACCATACCGCTTGGAGTAGGTATAAGCATTCTCTTAACATCATCTATATTTATTCTATCTCTCTCATTCAACTGTACTATAACATCAATATCTGTAACTTCAGAGTTTTCCGGAGTCATTCTTGTAGCTGTAGTACCGCCGAAACTTGTTTTAATAGAGTTAGCAACAGTATTAATATTAAGTCCCATTTTTGAAGCTAAATCTCTGTTAATTGTAACATTAAGTTCTGGACTAGCATCACTTTTTTTAAGTCTTACATCGCGAAGCCCTGGAACATCTTGCAAAGCAGCTATTATATTATTAGCCAATTCTCTAGCTCTAACTAAATCCTCTCCAACTATATCTATATCTATTCCGCTTGAATCACTGCTTCCGCCGCCTTTCATACTACTTACAGAGTCAACGTTAATAGTGGCAGGATAACTAGCTAATCTCTTTCTAACCATTTCTACATATTCTTCAGTTTCTTTAGTTCTTCCATCTGTTTTATCTCTTAATTTCACTCTTATTTGACCTTTATTGGCATCGGAACCTGATCTAGATCTTGATTGTACTCTGCTTAAATCTTCACCTATTAATTCTGTTATATCCTTAGTCATTCTATCAATGAAAGCACCTGTTTGTTCTTTTCTTGTACCTATAGGCATAGTTACACTAGCCATTAACTGACCTTCATCAGATTTTGGAAAACCTTCTTTACCTATCAACATCAATCCAGCTATTATCACAGCAAATACTATAGTTATAACTGGTATTAATACTCTATTTTTATGATAAACAGAATAAGTTAATACTTTTTCATATATATAATTGACTTTAGAGTGGAAATATTTATCAAAGAAATTTTCAAATTTAGATAAGAATTTAGATTTCTTAGTAGTTACAAGTCTTGCACCAAGCATAGGAACAACTGTCAAAGCAACAGCCAAAGAAGCTATCATAGAAACAGTAACTGTAATACATAAATCCCTAAACATCTGTCC
>CASEHG010000319.1 GCA_949287565.1 uncultured Brachyspira sp. | reverse complement strand
TCGCCTGTGGCAATACCACACCTAAAGGTACTCCTTTCAGTCGCAGTACTTCATTCGGTCGCAAAAGAAGTGGGGGTGCTGTAGGCACGCACCGCGGTGGCAAAGCCCCAGATATAAAAACAAAAATATAAATTTATTTTTGGCAAAATATAGTTGTTTAAGTATTTAATTAAATTATATATTTAAATAATTTTAATTATCATAAATAAAAATTGCTAGCAAAATATCCCTGTTAAATAAACTTAACAGATGCTAGCAATTTTTATTAAAAAAGCATTATATTGTACGATATACAATAAAAAATTATATACTAAGATGTTTCCATGCCTCATAAAAATGATGAACAGGGCCATGACCTTTACCTACACTGTCAACTTTGGCAGCCTGTAAGGCATTAAATAAATACTCTTTTCCTAATTTTGAAGCCTCAAGAGGAGTTTTACCATGTGCTATATAACTGCATATTGCTGCTGAAAGTGTGCATCCTGTACCATGCGTATTTTTAGTATCTATTCTTAAAGCATCTAAAAACTCTTTGCTTTCTTTATTAATAAATAAATCCCTTGACAATTCACCTTCTAAATGTCCGCCTTTAAGCATAACATTTTTTGCCCCCATATTGAGTATATCATTAGCAGCATCTATCATATCATCATCAGTTTTTATTTTTTTTAGAGTTAAATCCTCAGCTTCAGGTATATTCGGAGTTACGATTGTAGAAATAGGAAGTATATATTTTTTTAAACTGTCCACTGCCTCTTCAAGAAGAAGTCTGTCCCCGCTCTTTGCTACCATTACAGGATCAACTATTATAGGTATATTCTTAGCATTATTACCCAAAAAATCGGCAACTAATCTTATTATATCGCTATTAAAAAGCATTCCTATCTTTATAGCATCAGGTATAATATCATCGAATATGCATTCTAATTGCTCTTTTATAGCTTTTAATTCTATTTCATAACAGCTTCTTACACCTTGAGTATTCTGCACAGGTAATGCAGTAAGTACGCACATTCCATAACAGCCCAAAGCAGAAAAAGTTTTCAAATCTGCCTGTATGCCGGCACCTCCGGAACCATCAAATCCAGCTATTGTTAAAGCCTTTACCATTATCAAAAACTCCTATAATTTATTATGAATTAAGATTATTTTAATTTTTCTATATATTTATCATATATAAATTTACATATCAATTTTGAATTAAATACAGACAAATCAGCAAACTCTCCTATATATTCATTTCCTATTTTTTCTAATATATTAATAGAAAAACTTATTTTATAAGAACTTATGGACATAGAAGCATTTTTTATAACATGTCCAACTTCCAAACTAGCTTCTTCAGGAGGCATAATAAATTTTAAGCCTACAGGTGACATTTCTATTATCATACCATGAAGAATTTGCCTTACCCCATCATGTCTAAATACCAATTTAAAATTATCTAAATTATTTATTACTATATGTTTTAGTTTTTTAGGCTTAACACCAGCCTTATCTATTAAAACATTAAATCTATTCAAAAAATCTTTTTCATTGAAAGGCTTTAATAAAAATCCTGAAACTCCAATCCTCATCATTTTAGTAAAAAACTCTCTGGTAGGATCAGCAACATGAACTATAACATGAACTCCATGATACCTATCATCTAAATAAATTTTTTCAAGTATACTCTCCATTTCCGTATCATTTTCCTCAACTTCTATAATAGCAATAGAAAAAGGAAGTTTTCCGAACATACTTAAAATGTTATTTTTATCTTTCACGGCAACAACTTCATACCCTGCCGTAATAAGAATACTAATAAAACTGTCCCTTATTTGTAAAGATGAATCATAAACTAATACTCTCATAATATATACCTGAAAATTAATTATATTGTTTTTACATTATATAATAGAAAAAATTAAAATCAATAATATATATAAACTTAATCATTAACTGCAATAGTAAATAATCTTTATAATGTATTTATTAATATATTATATTTGGTATATTATACATTTAATAAAAAGATATTATTATATTTCATTAACAAAAATATAGTATGCACAGGTGCCAAACATATTGCATTTAAGTATTCCTTAATTTCTTAAAGTATAACATAGGTGTATCATAATTTAAAGCTGAATGTATGCGTTTGTAGTTCCAAAAATTATTATATTT
>CASEHG010000318.1 GCA_949287565.1 uncultured Brachyspira sp. | reverse complement strand
ATTCCTTTTTCCTGTTCCTGAGATGCGATATTGATTCTATCCATTATAGAAGAAGCTTTATCCATTTTTTCTGATATTTCATTAAAAATAGTTTGAGACTGCTGAACACTTGTTGCAGCTAATTTTATTTTATCATTACTGTCTGTTATCAAAGAAGTAATGCTTTTTACAGATTCTTGAGTATTCTGAGCCAAATTTCTTACTTCACTAGCTACTACTGCAAATCCTCGTCCCTGATCTCCGGCACGTGCTGCCTCTACTGAAGCATTAAGGGCAAGTATATTAGTTTGAAAAGCTATTCCTTCTATAAGTTTAGTAATATCCATTATTTTAGAACTTGATTCATAAACATCATTCATTTTGTTTACACTGTCTTCTATTATTACGCCAGCTTTATTTAAAGATTCCTTAGCATCTGATACCATAGAAGTACTTTGTGCAACACTTTCAGCAGATTCTTTTATAGCACTAGCCATCTCATTCATAGATGCTGCTGTTTCTTCCAAACTAGATGCCTGTGTTTCTGTTCTTTGAGATAAGTCATTATTTCCTATTAAAACTTCATTTGCAGCAGTAGAAACCTGCTCTGCCGAATGCTTTACTGTATTTATTACATTATTAAAATTATTCATGGCCTTATCCCAGCCTCTTGCTATATCTCCCCATTCATCAGTTCTTTTTTCAAATCCTTTAGGTATTTCTATAGTCAAATCACCTGTAGACATAGCAACAATATCTTTAGCTAAAACTATTATTATATTTGATACTTTCTTTTTAATTATTATAGGTGTAATAATTAAAGAAACAATTAATATAAACACTAATATTAATATCATTGTATTTCTAATATATCTTGTTTCTGCTTGTATAACTCTGCTTGGAGTAAGAATTTCTATACCCCAATTATAGCCTTCAAGCATAGGTATAGGAGATATAACATAAGTTCCTATTTCATTAAATACTGTTGTAAAATGTTCAAAGTTTAAAAATTGTCCTGACTGCACTTTTTCTATTATTCCTAAATCTCTATACCAATCATAAACATCATATCCATTTTTACCTATACCATCAGATTTGCCGGCATTATATACCAAATTACCTGCACTATCAAAAAGTATTACTTTACTTTCATCATAAGGTTTTATTTTTTCTATAGATTTACTAAGACTTTGCGGTGTTACATCAGCAATAACAACACCTATATTCTTACCATTACTATCAAAAATAGGTACAGACCAAGTATATATTAGAATATTATTACCAGCTACATTGTATGAATATAAAGGTGTTATATATGGTTTTGATGTAGTTTTTGGAATAGTAAAATATTCTGCATTTAACTCTGATGAAAAAAGTCCCTGCAAAATTACTGTATTATTGTCCTTTATAAAATATGCACCAAATTGTCCTTTTATTTCATCATAAAACTCATCATCAATATAATTAGCATCACTATCTATAAGATCTTTATTCAATAAAAATCCCATAGCAATTATACTGGCTTCATTTTTTCTTACATAATTGCTTACTACATTAATATAAGTGTTTCTATCTCTTATACCTATATTATATAAATCTTCCATAGAAGAAGCTAATTCATTTAAATAATTGAGTTCTATTTTTAATATATTCTGACCTCTGTAAGATTCTGCTTCTACTGCTTTTTTAAGATAACTTAAAGATTTTTCTCTATTGGCATTATTGACTAGAATTATATTTACAAGACTAGAAACTATAATCATAGCGAAAAAAATTGAAAGTATAAGTAAACTAATTCTAAATTGCAAACCAAATTTCTTAAACATAAAAATCTCCCGATATTTATTTAATATGTTTATATAAATTGAAATAATGATTACTGCATAATTATAATATTTTAATTAAATTAAATATATTAACCCTAATCTATTAAAAGGCTATCATGAAAATAAAAAAAGTCAATATAATTAATTTGATTTATCACAAATAATTATTTGTAAATAAAGTTACCATCTATTTTGCTGCAAATTTATCACTAGCATTAATACTCATTAATTTTTTAAATGAAATAGTGAATAATGTTACCGTTGTACAAACAGCCAAAAAATCTGCTATAGGTTCTGCTAAAAGTACAGCCATTACTTTATTCTCCATAAATATAGGCAATATAAATATAAGCGGTATTAATAATATCACTTTTCTTAATATGGCTAAGAATGCAGATATTTTAGCATTTCCTAAAGCGACAAATGTTTGCTGACATGCAGTTTGTGCCCCAAATATTAATGAAGCTGCCATATATATTTTTAAAGCCCAAATAGCATAATTTATTAATTCTTCATCACTTGTAAATATCCTGACAAAAATATAAGGAAAGAATTCTGATATTACCCACATCAAAAAAGAAAAAGAAAGACAGCTTATTAAAAGTATCTTAAAAGCAGATTTTACCCTATTTAAATTATTTGCTCCGTAATTATAACTTATAATAGCTGAGCTCCTTGTGTGAGTCCCATTATAGGAAGAAAAGAAAACTGCATAATACTGCTTAATATTGTCATAGCACCAACAGCCAAATCACCTCCGTATTTCAAAAGCGAAGTGTTGAAAGATACAAATAAAATACTTTCTGTAAACTGCATTATAAAAGGTGAAAATCCCAAAGCTAAACATGGAAGTATTATATTAGGAGATATTTTTAAATTTTTTAATTTTAGTTTTAATACAGTTCTTTTAGATGTCATAAAAGAAAGTATCCATATACATGATATAGCCTGAGATATAATAGTAGCAAGTGCTGCACCTCTAACATCCATATTAAATACAAATATAAATATAGGATCTAATATTATATTAGTAACAGCACCTATTAAAACAGTAAACATACTTGTTTTTGCCTTTCCCTGAGCAGTGATAAAAGCATTGAGTCCTAAAGCTAATTGAACAAATATAGTACCCATAGAATATATTCTTAAATATCTTAATGCATATATAATAGTATTTTCACTTGCACCAAAAACCATAAGAAGAGGCTTTGAAAATAATAATAATATTATAGTTAAAGTTACTGAAATAATGATTAATGTCATAGCACAGTTGCCGACTATTTCTTCTGCTTTATTATAATCCTGCCTTCCCATCATGATAGAAGCACGAGGAGAACCTCCCATACTGATAAGATATGCAAATGCCGATACAGCCATTATAACAGGCATTGTAACCCCTACACCTGTTAAAGCCTTTGCCCCAATATCAGGAATATGTCCTATATACATTCTGTCTACAACATTATAAAGTACATTTATTATTTGCGCTGCTATTGCAGGAAGTGCTAATTGAAAAAGCAATTTTCCAACCGGCTTATTTCCAAGCTCATTTGATTTTAAATTATTATTATCTAATACTGCTTCATTACTCATAATTATCTCATCTATTATTTTTTAATATAGTTTACATTTTATATATCATAAACCTATTTATATTTTAGTCAAACTTTAAATTATTGACTTTAAAAGTTAATGTTATATCATTAAATTATTATATGTTAGGATGTTTAAATGAAAAACTTATATATATTAATTATTTCTATTTTAATTTTATCATGTTCTAATAAAGCTAATGATCAAAAAGTATTTACAATAGTTCATATGAATGATACACATTCAAAAGATAAAGAATTTATTACTGTTTCAAAAGAAGATGGAACTACAAACAGATACGGCGGTGCTGCCAGAAGAAAAACTTTTATTGATAATGTAAGAAAAGAAAATGAAAATATTATAGTAATGCATGCAGGAGACACTATCACAGGAAGCGTATTTTCTATTGTTTATCAGGGTATGGATGAAACAGAACTTATGAATGATATGGGTATTGATGTATCAACCCTTGGTAATCATGAATTTGATTTCGGAATAGATCAATTAAATAATATTATGAGCAATAGAAATTTCCCTACAATAGCATGCAATGTCAAAGTAAAAGCCACTGGTGAAAATTATGTTCCGCCATATATAATAACAAATATCAAAGGCGTACATGTTGCTATAATAGGAGTTTTGCAAAGCGAAAAAATGAATATAATTCAGGGACTTGATTATATAGATATAGAAGAAGAAGTATCATCTTTAAAAAATCTTTTAAAAGAAATACCATTAAATACTACAAATGATATAACAATTTTACTAAGTCATGCCTGATTAGACTCTGACAAAAGAATAGCACAAGAAATACCAAATACTTTTAATATTATAATAGGTGGACATACTCATACTCTATTAAAGAATCCTGTTATTATAGGAAAAACAACAATAGTTCAAGCAGGACAATATGGAGAGTATATAGGTACTATTGATATAATATTCAAAAATGGTAAATATGCTTATCCTGAATATACACTCACTAGATTAGATGAAAATATAAAAGAAGATGAAACTATATTAGCAAAAATAGAGGAAATGCAGCTTGAAGTAGATAAAGAGTTTAATGTTGAAATAGCAAAACTTCCTTATGAATTAACTGATGAAAATGTTAGAAATAAATCTACTGCTTTAGGAAATTTCGTTTCTGATATAGTAGCTTCATCTCAGGACGGCATTGATATAGCATT
>CASEHG010000317.1 GCA_949287565.1 uncultured Brachyspira sp. | reverse complement strand
TTTAAGTCTGAATTTAATAGTTTCCGACCAATAACTCATAGAAATATAATCTGTTTGATAAACTTTTTGCCCATAGAAAGTATCATTTATTAAATGTACTTTGGCAGCACATGATGATAATGATATAGTTAATATAATTAGTGAAAATAGTGTAAATATTTTCTTCAATATTATCTCCATAAGATTTTATTTGCATATTATATAACCTATTTATTTTTTGTAAATAAAAAATATTTATTATTAATTCAATAATTAATAATTGCTATTTTAATAGTTTTATTATATACTTTTACATCAATATTTATTATTGTAAGGGGTTAAATTAATGGAGAATCCTATAAAAAATATTACTGAAACAATAATAGGCGAATGCCGTAATTTTAAACATACATTAAAAGAAATATTATACGCTATAGTAATAGTGCTTCTTATAAATACATTTTTAATACAGAATTATCAAATTCCAACAGGCTCTATGATACCTATAATAATGCCGGGTGATAGACTTTTTGCAAATAGATTCGTTTATGGAGTAAAACTTCCATTTACAGATGGGCTTTTGGGATACAGACTTCCAAAGATAAAATCACCTCAAAGAGGAGATTTGGTGGTATTCAGAGCACCTCCTTCTGCTTCTTTCGGATGCGAATCTGCTATGCCTTATTATGAGCCTTCACCTTTAGTGCAGATGCTCAAACTGCCTGTTATGATATTTTCTCTTACTCCTTTTACTTGGGATCCTAGATTCCTTTTTGCTGATTTTTTGGGAGAGAAACTCACAGGCGGAACCCATATGGCACCAGTTCCTTTATTTTTAGGGCTTAAAACCGTGGATTTAGACCCTAGAAAGGAATTTGTAAAGCGTGTTATTGCTACTGCTGGTGAAACTGTAGAGATTAGAAATAAGAAAATAATTATAAACGGTAATGAAATAGAAGATAAATGGGGCTATTTCTTCTATGGCGATGACAGAGAATTTGTACCTATTATAGATATTTACGGCCCTATATATGTACCTAAAAAAGGCGATGTTATAATATTTAAAAAGTTAGTTGACAGATCCGACTATTATAATGATCTTAGTTCTTTTGAAGTGTATATTAATGATAAAGTGGTAAGCGATGATATTAAATTATGGTATTGGATGAATATATATGTTCCTAATACTAAAGACAGACCGGATGAATATATATACAATGTGCCTGAAGATTATTTCTTTGTAATGGGCGATAACAGAGATCAAAGCTGCGACAGCAGAATGTGGGGACTAGTTCCTTACAGACATATAAAAGGTCAGCCTATGATTGCTTGGATACAATCAAAAAGACCTGATGATGTGGAACAAGGCTTCTTCAAATATTTTATAATTAAATAAAAGTAAAGATAAAAATATGTATGATCAAATTTCTAAAGATACTTTAAAAGAATTATTCAAAATTTGGAAAGCTAAAAATATAGAAGATTTAGATATCAAGTCTTCAAATGTTTCATTAGTTTCTTTTAAATTTTATGCTTTATCTAAAGAAGCCAAAGATATAGTTCTTTATGTTCTTAAAAATGAAAGTAAAGAATTGAACTCTATAGATATAGCATATTCACTTAAGTATAGTCAGAAGCAAGTACCTGCATTTTTTGATTATATAAATGAAATAAAAAAATCAGGGCTTTTATATTTAAAAATAAAAAGAAGAAGATTAAATTCTCATGATGATACTTTGTATTTTTTGCCGAATGTAAAATCAATAATAGAAAGTATAATCTTAAAAGATGATATTAAAATTCCTTATTATGTAGATGCTGCATATACTGCCAATGCTTATAAAAAATATCTTCACAAAATTATTCATATATATGAAAATGGTAATATTGTAGAATATAATAAAGCAAAAATAGATGATGATGAATTATTCACTTTATGCAAATCTAATATTCTATCCGTTTATTTTCATCAAAATGATCTTAAAGTTTATGTGGCTGTAAATAATAAAAATGTTGTAGAGAATTTAGAGAAGAGCTTGAAAGAGAATATTGAGAGTTCAGTTTTTATTTATAATCATTTTAATATATTGAATGATATTGAAACTTTTATATATGAATGCGATGTTCAGAAATTATCTACTGATGATATTAATATAAATTTTTTAACTAATAATTTAGAGCCTTCTGCTATAATAAATATATGTTTGAAATTAGATTTAATTAAATTAGATAATAAAAATTTTATATCATTAGAATATGATAATATAAAAAAATATCTTTCATCTTCTATAGAAGATAGAATGGATTCTATAACAAAGATTGTTTATAAAAATTATTCGGATTATTATAAGCATATTTTTTCTATTATAGAAAATGAAAGTATATCAAAATCAGTATTATTTATGAAATTAAAAGAAAAATATAATCTTTCTATAACAGCTGAAACATATAATAATATTATTTATTCTATGTTTATTTTAGGAATTGCTGAAGTTTCTTTTTATGAGAATGCTGTACTTGCAATCAGAAATATAAATCATTATACAGAAGAAAATAATTTTAGAAAGTCATTCATTAATGGTAATTTTGAACTTACATTGATAAATCATTATTTGTTTTCTAATAATTTTATTTATATGTGCAATTTATATTTTGAACTTGATAAGCAGGAAACAGTTTATACTTATACTATGACGGAAGAAAGCGTATTAAAGGGAAAAACGATTATAAGCGATGAAGAGTCAGAATATTGTTTTGATAAATTTTTGGTAGTATTAAAAAATATATTATTAGATAATAATGTAGAAATTCCAAAGCATATAGAAACTAGCATAAAGAGATGGTATGAGAGAGGAATTATTTCTTATGTATATGATAATGTTACTCTTGTTATAATAAAAGATGCAAATAAATTAGAAGAAATCATTTATGAGGCTAAAAGAAAGGGTATTATTATAACAAAGATTAATGATGAATATGCCATAGTAAAATCTAGTTCTTCGACTAAAAAAAGTCTTACTAAATTTTTAAGACAGAGAAAGATAATAGTAACATTCTAAATTTTAAAAAGTGATAAAAAGTTATGACAGATTATTTTAGTAAAGAAACCTATAATTTTTATTTACCGGAAAATTTAATAGCTACAACTCCAAATTATGAGAGAGATCATTGTAAATTAATGATATTAAATAAATCTACAGGAGAAATTGAGCATAAAATATTTTCAGATATAATTAATTATCTTAATAAAGATGATGTTTTAGTTCTCAATGACAGCAAGGTAATACCGGCTAGAATATACGCTAAAAAAAATACAGGCGGAAATTCAGAAATTCTTCTTCTTAATAAAGTTGATAATGATGAGAGTGTTTGGGAATGTTTAATAAAAGGTAAGAATATAAAAGAAAAAGATATATTATATTTGAATTATTCTCATTTAGAAAATGTTGGAGATATTGAGGCATTAATAGAAAAAGACAATATATCAACTAAAATAATAAAATTTTCAAAACCATTAACAAGTGAAATTTTAGATGCTATAGGTAAAGTTCCGCTTCCTCCATATATTATTCAAAGCAGAAAAAAGAAAGGCGAAGAAGAATACAATGATAAAGACAAAGAATTTTATCAGAATGTATATGCCAAAAATGAAGGAAGTATTGCTTCTCCTACATCAGGACTTCATTTTACTAAAGAACTTTTAGAGAAAATAAAATCCATGGGAATT
This sequence comes from uncultured Brachyspira sp., assembly GCA_949287565.1. Lineage (GTDB taxonomy): Bacteria > Spirochaetota > Brachyspiria > Brachyspirales > Brachyspiraceae > Brachyspira. Next base: position 608 of record CASEHG010000317.1, on the reverse strand, counting down.
ACTGTATGCTATGTTACATTGCATGTAGGCTTTTCAACTTTTAATCCTTTAAAAGAAGATGATTTACGCAATCATGTTATGCATGAAGAGAAATTTATAATACCAAAAGAAAGCTATGATATAATAATAAATGCCAAGAAAGAGGGTAGGAGAGTTGTATCATGCGGAACTACTGTTGCAAGAGTTTTAGAAAGTGAATACGATAATTATGATTTTAAAAGAATGGAAGGCTCTACTGATATATTTATTTATCCGCCTTATAAGTTTAAATGCGTTGATGCTTTGATTACTAATTTTCACACACCTCATTCTACATTGCTTGCTATGGTTAGTGCTTTTGCAGGTTATGATAATATAATGAACGCCTATAAAACAGCGGTAGAAAATAATTATAGATTTTTTTCTTACGGTGACGCTATGTTCATGTATTAATTTTTTATTTGTTATGATTATAAAATAATAATTAAGAAGTAAAAAATATAATTGTTTAAATATACTGAAAATTTTTAATTTTCTCAATTTTTTTATTGTTCTTTTTCCCGCCGAAAAATGTACTAAAATCAATCTTTTTGCAAAAAGTGTACAAAATTTAGAGAAAGAAATCAATA
>CASEHG010000316.1 GCA_949287565.1 uncultured Brachyspira sp. | reverse complement strand
TGTTATTAAATAAAAATATTTATAGTTTTTAAATAATATATTATGATTAATTTATGCACTAAAAATATTTTTAGTGCATTTTTTAATACACATTATCACATTGTCACCAAATTTATATAAATAGGTGATTATTATGATGGTAAAAACAACAAGTGGTTCAGATTTTAATGCCGCTGGAAGAGGAACAACAGCTCTTGGTGTAATCGGCACAGCTTTAGGTGGATTAGCTTTAGCTGGCGAAAATGGCATAGGTGGTTTATTAGGTAATAAATGTGAATCGCCAGCAGTATCAGAAAGACAATTCTATGAGACTGAAATCCAAAATCTCAAAGAAGGTTTCAACACAACAATGGGTATTTCAGATAGAATTTGTGCTTTAGAGCAAAGAGTTGCTGTTGATGAAACTTCTATTGCTAAAAACTTTGAATTTATGTCAGCTCAGAATGATTGGCAGAATAAGTTCTTTGAAGCTCAGTTTAAATATGCTGACTTGCTTGAACAGTGCAGAATTAGCGATGCAACTTGCAGATGTATTAAAGGTGATGTATACGCTAGTCCTTCACAGCTTGCAGACCCTTATTCTGGAGGTATTAATGTAATATCTACAAAACATATGTATCCTGCATATGCTTATGCGAACTATGATTGTGGATACAACGGATATTACAATACTGGTTGTGGCTGTAATTGCATGTATTAATTAATCATAATTATAATATATAAAATTATAGACATTATAGACATTTTATTTCATATTAATACATGACTTGAAAGAGAGGGTATTGAAAATGTCTATAATGAATCAAAATCCATTAATTCCTAATGGTAATATATTTTCTAATAAATCAACACCAAACGTATCCCCTCAAGAATGGGAGTATATTCAAACTATGCGTAGAACAGGATGGCAAGAGCCACCTGCACAGCAACCTCAACAATTATCAGACCCATACTCTGACTTTGAAGCAGAATTTAGTAAATGCTCAACAACAGTTCAAAACAAAATTTTAAATGACGAAGAATTTAAGAAGTCAATGCAATATTGTGATAATTTGATGCAAAGTGCAATCGAAGACGCAGTTAGACCGCAGGTAATGCAAACACCTAATGGACGTATTGCGTTTGAGAGAATGTTAGCTACTTTTAGAAGTGCCAAAGATAAATATGTACAAGAAGAAATACAGAATATGGAAAGACTTCATAAAATAATGGAAGATGAAGTTGTAAAGAAAAGATTGGCAGAGTTAGAAATGGGAGAGGGGGCTAATAAATAATGATTTCAGATAAAGAAATTGCAAAACAAATGTTAGAAAGAGATGCACTGAATCTTTACAGACAATTACCACAATTAAGTAGCCAATTAGGAATTAATATTACACCATTTTTAGGTTTATTTGAAGATAAAATTTTAAAATACATAGATAGTGGTTTAGATATGGTTGTCGATTCTTTATTTGGCATTGAAGATACCAGTGATATTGACGAAGCCTCAGATATTGCTAAAATGATGATAAATGACAAAATCGAAGAATATCGTCAGAGAGTACGTGAGGCTAAAAGTAAAATAAAAGAATAATACAAATATTGACATTATATTATAAAAAATATTCGCCTTTACGGTTGAAAAGAGGTAATTTTTATGGCTTTACCTGTTATTGTTGTTAATAGTTTTGGGACTCCTTCTGGTGGAACAATGCTTTTAAATGCAACACCTGCAAATGGAATAGAGAACAGACACTATCCAAGAAGATTTTATACATTTAATATGGTTATCACACAACCCTTTACATTTCAGAATACTAATCAGTTAACATTGTCAGATAATAATTCAACAGATGTTTATCATTTGGTAGATAGATTAGGCAATCCTATATTAGCTGAACAATTAGAAATGTATGCCTCAAACAGAAGGTGTATAACCTGTCAATTTGATAGTGTGACAAAGGTAATTAGAGTACTTGGTTGTATTTGTCCTACAGACTATTATATTAAAGAATGGCTTACACCTACTGCTACACCTACTGGTACAAGTAATACAGTTTCTGAATAAAGGGGATGAATTATATGGTATTAAGTCCTACTATGAATATTCAAAATAACGGTTGTGGTACTATAAGTAAGTGTTCTGCTTGTATGTTTAAATTGATATGTGATAAATCGCCATATTGTGCCTTAAAAGACAATAATAACAATAGTGAAACTTATCAGAATATTCAAGAACAACTTACTAATATAATGTCGGGATTATCTACAGTTAATAATAATATTATGGCAGTTAATACTAATGACCAAAAAATAGTTAGTGCAATTGATTCATTACAAACTTCTATTAATCTTATTAGTGAAAATATCAATAAATTATTGTCTAACACTAATACACAGTTAGAAGCATTAAATGAAAATTTAGCTAATAATACAAATGGCATTGTTAATGTAAGTCCAAGTGGTAGTGACGTAGTGCCATATACGGAAGAAAACCAAGACGCAACTGTTTTGGTTGAGAAAAAGAATATATTTGGGAAATCTAAGTGGGTTGAAAAGAAAATTTAAAATACACATTATAGACATTTTAGATTTTTTTATGTGTATAATTTTATATTATATATATAAAAATCTCTAAAAGAGATTGTGAAAATGGTTAAACTTTTAAGAAAGGGTGATTTTATGTTGATGACTTTGATGAACAAAGCGTATATTATTAACCAATTTAAGGCTGGTGATGTATTATGAAATTTTCTCAAGAAGAATATTTCTTATGTTATTCACCAAATTTAAAAGAATACTTAATAGATAATGGTTTTGAAGTATTCAAACAATTTACACATATAAGAGAAAATAAGATATGTTGGGTTTTTAAAAGAGTGCCTGAAATGTCTATTTATTTAGAACAATGGTCTAAAAATAGAAGTAGATTATAAAATATTATTGAAATTTTAGAAAGGGTATTCGCATGGGAAGCAAGGGTTTTATATATAAGGTAGTATTTTGTATCGTTTTATCAGTTTTAATTATTGCAAGTATAATTTATTATGCATCTTGTTATATAATAAATAATAATTTAATATTCACTGAATCTGATAGATTTATTTTGTTATTGTTTGGTGTTGGGACATTAGTAGTTTGTATTGTTCTTATAATTGTCTTGTGCCTATTGGTCAGGATTAGAAATAATTTGAAAGAAATTGTTGATACGATGGTTGATGTAGAAGACAATAATGCAAAATTACATAGAGAGACAGAAGAAATAATAATGAAATTAGCTAAAGATTTGGGGGTGATGAATCATCCAAAGGAAAATTGATTCTGCAAGAAGTTTAAAATGGATAAAACGTAATTCCTTAAATTACGAATCATGTTGTAATTATGTTAGTTCTTTATGTGAGATTGTTTTTAACTTTGAAAACTTTAAGATAGAATTATTTAAAGACGATGAAAAAGCTTTATGGATTACTTATGGATTACATTCTTATATTATCTTTGCTTCTGACACTGAGATTAATTTAGTTGTTTTAGAAGAAAATTCTGGCAAACAAGGTTACAATAAATATCATGAATTAAGAAGGTTTAACGGAGATACCTGTTGGTATAATTGTTTATCTTGGATTAAAAACAGAATGTGATAATTGTAGAAAGGAATGAATTTATGAATATACCAATATCATTTTTGATATTAAATCCACTTGAAGCTTTGGTAGTCATTATGGGTTGTGACATATTTACTAATAGAAAATTTAATATATCTAAAGATATTAAACATATTTATATTTTAGGTACAATTAATCTTATAGTTCAAATATTTTTACATTTGTTTAAATCTGATATATTAGGTTTATTATTAAATATATTTGTGCCATTTATTGTTTCTCCTTATATTACAAAAATTTATTATAATAAATACTTAGGAGAAGTAAAGTATTTACAAGTATTTGTAGTACAAGCATTTTATATGATTACTACCTCAGCAATTATTTATTTGTTTGATGGATATTCTAATACTATATATACAGTAAACTATATTAATTTAAATTATGAAATTGGAATTAATATATGTAAAACTGTATTTCAAATTATATTACTTTTTATTTTAAGGAGGATAAAAAATGAAAAATCTCAAATCGATGCTTAAGAAAGTCGCTTCAAATCAGGTTAATGCATCTTTTACTTGGTGGGATTATTATACTCCAGAAATGCCAAAGTCTTTAAAGAAAGAAATTGAAGACAAAGCTAATGATTAATTAGCTAATTATAGACATTATCGAATAGAAGGGAGAGGTGTAGTTTACACCTCTCCCATTTTTACTTATTAAGGTGAAATTAATGAATATATTCGATTACATAGAACAAAAGTCTAATGAAATAGGTAATAAAATTGGTGAAAATGAAACCGAAGACGACAGAGAAGTATATAGATATGCAATCTTTGGTATATTTTCGCAATTTTTTACATTTGGTATAGCATTTTTAATAGCTTGGTTATTAAATATGTTTATACCTTTTTTTATAGTTGTATCAAGCTTTGTATTGTTAAGAATTGGTGGGGGCGGCTACCATTGCAGTTGTTTTAGAGACTGTTTTATAACTTCTTTAACAGTATTTTTTTGTGGTACTTTTATAGCTTATCTAACACAAGACTATGTAATATCTATGTTTATTATATCTTTATTATTAGGTATATATATTATTCCACAATGTCCTAAGCCAAGCATTAATAGTCCAAGTAGGGGTTATAAGGAAGATAAAAAATTCAGATATAAATATATAAGATATTTTGTGTTATTAATGTGTTTTAATTTAATATTTATTTATTATAAACATTTTTTATTTTCTACTGCGATAAGTAGTGGTATTATTATTTCTGTTTTTATGATTAGTGATATCGGAGAATATATATTAAAAAATATTTGGGATATTATACATAAAAATAATTAGGTGAGTTTATGTCTAATATTATTATTGATATTGGAAATAGCGATTTAGTTAATTCTTTGGCAAATATATCACAATTTATTAATATTTGGCAATCAACTAAAAGTGCTACATATTCACAACTGGCAACAGAAATTATAAATCAGAATAAAGAACTGGAAAATACAATAGATAATAAAAATAATAAATTACTTGATATATTAATTAAAGAAATACAAACCACAGAAAAACAAAATAATCAAATTATTGAACAAAATAATCAAATTATTGAACAAAATAATCAAATTATTAATATGTTAAAAAATAATGGAGATTAGTATGGACAATATTGATAAATTGTTTGGTATTACTGACATTAGTTTAATGACTATTTTATTAAATCTTAATTAAAAAAAATATGAAATTAATAAGGAGTTGTTATCCGAGGCTAAAAAGAATAATAATTCCTTATTAAAAGAAGTTTTATCAGAATTAAAATCAATTAATAACAAGTTAGAAAAGTTATAATTGAACTACTATACGTCAAAGGTGGTGATATTAATGTCTTTGACTGATAAGCAAATTTATGATTTAAATAATATGAATGTAGCCGCACAAAATGTTCAATTAGGTAGCCTGTTAGATGATTTAATTGAATCAGGTGGCGGAGGCATTGATGTCAGTAACAAGGCAGAGGTAGTGGAAAGGGAAAGTCCTTTATTATTTCCAAATGTAGGAAATAATAAATATATATATATTGATACAACAAATAATGAAATTTACCGCTGGGATGAAAAGGATTTAAAGTATTACAAAGACAGTTACAATTATAACAATTTAAAAGAAATTATAGGAGGTAACGCAAATGGCTGAAAATGTTACTTTAAAAACAAAAATTTTACTTAGAAATGACACAAAGGCACAGTGGTCTACTGTTAATCCCGTACTCGGTAAAGGTGAAGTTGGTATTGAAAGCGACACTAGATTATTTAAATTTGGTGACGGAGTTACACAGTGGAATAATTTAAAATATGCTGACACAGAGCACGCAGTATTAAAAGAAGCAGACCCTACTTCTTCAGACGTTTCATATAGCGTTGGTACTAAATGGGTTAATACAACTAATAAAAAGACATTCTTATTACTTGGAATTAATGAAGGCAGTGCAGATTGGCAACAGATAGCATTAATGAAAGACCTTTCAGACCTTGGTGCTGGAGACATGTTAAAGAGCCAGTTCGCTACTAATGGTAAGGCTGAACAGGGTTATGTAGATAAGGCTATTATGGCTGACAGTGCTACTGAAGCTACGCATGCCGCAAGTGCTGATACAGCTACAAGTGCTACAAGTGCCGCAACAGCTACTAAATTAGCAGCCGCACAGAGTATTACATTAACAGGCGATGTTACTGGTACAGCTTCATTTGATGGTAGTGCAGAAGCTAGTATTGCCGCTACATTAAAAGATAGTGGCGTAACTGCTGGTACATATACTAAAGTAACTGTAGACGCTAAAGGTATTGTTACTGCCGCTACAAATGCCACCGCTGATGATATGCCTAGTAATATTCCTGTAAGCAAAATTACTGGTCTTGGAACTGCGGCTACTGTTAATACAGGTACAGCAGAAGGAAACGTACCCGTTATTGGCACTGGCAATACTCTTGATGTCGCTGTTATCCCTGACATTACACTTAGCAAGGTAACGGATGCTGGTACAGCAGCTAGTAAGAATGTTGGTACAGCAGAAGGAGAAGTGCCTGTTCTTGGTGCAGAAGGCAAACTTAACGAAGCAGTGCTTCCTGCATTAGCAATTACTGACACATTTGAAGTTGATAGTCAGCAAGCAATGTTAGAGCTTGACGCTCAAAAAGGTGACGTTGCTGTAAGAAGCGATGTTAACAAGTCATTTATCTTAAAAGCAACTCCCGCTTCCACACTTGCTAACTGGGTTGAATTAAGAACACCTACCGACACAGTATTAAGCGTAAATAGTAAGACTGGTGCTGTTGTATTAACAACAGATGATATTGCAGAAGGTTCAACAAATCAATACTTTACAGATGAAAGAGCTAAGACCGTATTTGACGCTAACTTTGCAGAAGCATTTAGCGGTGCTCTTGAGGGTATAACAACTGATGATGTTACTGAAGGTGAAACAAATAAGTATTATTCACAGACATTATTTGACGCTTCATTAGCAACTAAGACAACTGATAATGTAACAGAGGGTTCAACTAACCTTTACTACACAGAGGCAAGAGCCACAGCTAACTTCAAGACACATGCTTCAACAGAATTAACAGATTCAGATTCGTTATTAAGAAATACTGATACATTTGTTCTTAATGGAGGAAACGCTTCTGGTGCAGAGGCATAATAAGAGGTGGTATAAATGGAACGCACAGTACCCTCTCAGATACTAAGTAGAAATGATACATCTGCTAATTGGAGTTCTGTTAATCCAATTTTAAAAAAAGGAGAATTGGGTATTGAGATAGCAACAGATAATTCCACCTATATCAAAGTAGGAGATGGTGTAACACATTGGAACGATTTAGACTATATTAAAGCTATTTTAACTGATGATGTTACAGGAAAATTAACTTTACTTGGTACTGAAAATGGATTATTATATACACTTGCTTTAAATTAATTTATAAAGTAAGGAAGGCTAGTTGAAATGGAATGGATAGACACACTAAATCGAATAGGATTGACAGGGTTTATCTTTACTATAGCCAGCTTTTTAATTTATAGGTATTTTAAAAAGAAAGATAATAAAGAAGTTAAAGAAGATAGTACAGTAAAAGAATTGTCTATTATAAAAGAAAACTTCAAACAGCTTGATGAAGAACTGCAAAAAGTGACTAAGGTCTATGATGAGGAGATATCAAAAATTAATCTCCTCATCGAAGATCTTTTAGAAGCAGAATTAGCATTGTTAAGAGAGAAAATTATTAAAATATATAATCATTATTATAATGAAAAACATTACTTTCCAATATATGCCAGAGAATCTCTCGAACATATGCATAATGCTTATAAAAAAATGGGTGGCAACGGTGTAATAGATGATTTGGTTGCAGACCTATATTCTTTGCCAACAGAAATTGTTGATTAATAAAAATATTTACATTATTCACACTAAATAATTATTTTAGGTGATATATAATGAATAAGTTTGAAATTGAGCAAAAAATGATGGAATATTCTATAGATGAAATTAGAATGGCTGAAAAATACATGTATCTTATAGAAAAATGTGAAGATACAGCGGTAATAACAAAATTACAGGAAATAGCGAAAGACGAAATAAAGCATTATGATTTTTTAACTCAAACTTTAAATAATAAACTTGCCAACACGCCTGAAGGCAAAGATTTAAAGGGAGTATTATTAGAAAGTGTATATAATGGATGGATTAATAGAGTAAAATCAGAAGTAGAAAATTTTAAAATAAAATAAAATATAGAGGCTATAAAGCCTCTATATAGTGCTATATTTATAGCACTATATAGAAGTTTTATACTATAAAGAATTAAAGGGGTTGTATTTATGGATTATTTAGAATTAAAAGATAATGAAAGTTTAAAAGAATATAAATTAAGATTGTTTAGGAATAAAAAAGAATATAATCTTACGTCAAAAGAAATAGCTTATTATATTAATAAAGCTTCTAACGCTAATTCTGATGAAAGCGTATATAGAAAATGGTTTAAATCATATCAAGAAGGATTTGAAGATGGTTTAAATACAAATAAAGATACATATAATGATAGTATAAAATTAAATCAAATTGAATTTGAAAAAGAAAAAATTAAATTTTATGACCAAAGAAATGCATATAACAAGTTAATTAGGGAACAAGCTCGTAAAGATGAGAATTTAAATTTATTATTAAATGCAATTTCTAATTTGACACCATATCAATCAAACGAAAACAGATATGAAGATATAGTAACAAATTCAGATAATGATTTATTAATTGGATTAAATGACATACACTATGGTGCTGACATTAATAATTATTGGAATTGTTACAATTCAGATATAGCATTTAAAAGATTAAAACTTTATTTGTCAAAGATATTAAAAATAAAAGATATACATAATTCAGAAAATTGTTATGTTTGTGCAAATGGAGATTTAATTAGTGGGAACATACATCCGAGAATAGCAATAACTAATCGAGAGGATGTTATTCAACAAGTAATGGGTGTTTCTGAGCTTATAGCTTGGTTTTTATCAGAATTGAGCAAAGAATTTAACAATGTATATTTTGCTGTTGTTGCTGGTAATCATTCAAGAATATCAAAAAAAGATGAAGCTCCGATATACGAAAGATTAGATGATTTGATACCTTGGTATATTAAAGCCAGACTTGGAAATGTCAACAATGTTAAAGTTATTGATTGTGAAATCGATGGTACTTTAAATTTGGTGAATATTAGAGGTAAAAACTATCTTAATGTTCATGGAGATTATGATGGTTTTAACACTGTACAAAAAGTAACTTCTATGATAGATAAACCAGTATACTGTATACATTTTGGACACTTGCATCATAATTCTACAAATTATATTCAGAATTATAAGGTTATAATGTCTGGTAGCTTAATGGGAATGGATGATTATTGTGTTAGTAAAAGAATATTTGGTAAGGCACAACAGTTAGTGTGCGTATGCACAGAGGATGGAATAATATCTACATACGATGTTGATTTACAGGTATAAAGGGGTGATATAATGCCAAGAACAAAAACTACAAATACTAATGCTGAGGGTAAAAAAAATACCGAAAGTAAATTATATTGTTTAAATTGTGGATGTGCTAAGCAGGATAATTTCTATTCAGCCAGAGATACCTTTAGAAAATATTTTAAAAAAATACCTTATTGTAAAGATTGTGTTAAAGAGATATATCAACATTATTTAAAAAAATACGATAATAATGTTAATTTGGCATTATATTATATGTGTAGAAAAATAGATTTCCCTTATATACATAGTGCTTTTGAAGGTGCTTTAAATAGTGTTAATAACCCAGATTCAAAAATACAAGGTGAAGAAAATATTGTTCCAGCTTATTTTAAAAGTTTTGCATTTGCAGAAAGAAATGGCTGGGGTTCAAGTTTTGATGATTCACAAGGAGAAAATCAGATTCAGGGTTTAGCATCTTACGAAGAGGTTGTAAAAGTAAAATCAAAAACCCTTGATTGTAAAGATATAGATACTGAAAAATATGAAGTCTTAGAATATGATGCTGATGAATTAAGACAAAAATGGGGAAACTTTATGAACTCTGATTTAGCATACTTAGAATCGGAGTATTTAGATTGGGAAGAAAAATTAAATGGAATTATGGATAAGTCTACAGAAATTATGGTAAAAGAAGTCTGCTTACAATGTAATGAAATTAGAAAAGACAGAGAAAGCGGAATTAATGTAGAAAAGAAACTTGCAACATTACAAAATCTTTTAAAGAACAGTGGTCTAATCGAGAAACAAGACGATATGGAAGCCGTAAAAAGTGCGGGCATGTTAATAGAAGATATAGAATATAAAAGACCGTTGAAAAAAGTTGACCCAGACTTTGATGATGTAGATTCAATAAAAGATATTATATATGGGTTTGTTGGCTCTATGTGTCGTGCTAGAGGTATTGAAAATAAATATACAGAGAAGTTTGATGAAATTTATGGAAAATACAGCATTGATATTATAGATGAATTAAAAAAGGCAAGAGAAGATAATCCAGATATTCCATTAAATGATAGTGGTGATTTAGATGGAGTCGAATAAAATTTTAATAAAGCGTAAGAAAAAGAATAATATTACAAAACAAGAACAGTTTATGCAAAATTTAGAAGAATGGGCTTCATATTGGAGGGCAAATCCACATAGATTTATTACTGATTATTTAGGATTAACATTGTATGATTTTCAAAAAGTTTTGATTTATATGATGTTTAAATATCCTAAATTTATATTTATAGCATCTCGTGGGCTTGCTAAATCAACCCTTTCTTTAATATTTGCGGTAGCTTATGCTATATTGTATCCACATAGCGTTATCGTTATTGTTGCTCCTACAAAATCACAAAGTACCAGATTTATAAAAAAAATATATGACTTAAAAAGAAATAAAAGAAACTTAGAACAAGAAATAAAAAAAGATGGAATTAAAACAAGTCAAAATGAAAGTAAAATAATGTTTGAAAATGGTTCAGAAATAATTACAGTTCCATATAGTGAAAATGCATTAGGTCAAAGATGTAATATATTAATAGTGGACGAGTTTGTTAGAACTGAGCGAGAAGTTATTATTAGAGTTTTTGTTCCATTTTTAACCAGTCCAAGAACGCCAGAATATTCAGAATTAACAAGAGTAGAAAGAGAAAAAATTCCGATAGAGCAAAATAGACAATTATATTTAAGTTCTATTCGAGGTGCTGATGAATGGTCTTATAAATATTTTGAAACATATATTGATGAGATAGAGCATGGCAATACAACATATATGACAGTTGCTCTTCCATATAATTTTGGTGTAAAAAATAAATATATATCAAAAGATACAGTAGAACAGAGTTTTAAAGAAAATCAAGAAAGTACTGAATTACTTTTAGCAGAATATTGTTGTAAACCAGAGCGAGGTAATGAAAATTCTTTTTATAAATACAATTCTTTATCTAAATGTCGTAATGTTTATAAATGTATGACTGCTATGAGTGACGAAGAATATATAACTTATAAAAAAAATAAACGAGATTGGCCTTATTATGTAGAAAAACTGCCAAATGAAATAAGACTATTATGTATGGACGTTGCTTTGGTAGAATCGAAAAAAAACGATAATACTGCATTTTGGATTATTAGATTAATACCTGATGGCGGTAAATATAAAAAAATAGCACCATATCTTGAGACATGTCATGGTGTTAACTCAATAATACAGGCCAAAAGAGCAAAGCAATTATTTTATGAAATGGATTGTGATTATTTCGTTTTGGACGCACAAGGTAACGGTGCGGGTGTATATGATATTTGTACGACTGAAACATATGACGAAGAAAGAGGAGAGGTATATCCTGCTTGGGTTGTAGATACATTGGAAGATATTGGAATGACTAATAGAGCTATTAGTAATAATGCAATACCTATTATACATGCTGTAAAAACCAGCATTAGAGAAAAGAGTTTTATGCTTAACCAAGCTAAAGATATATTTACAGAAAATGATATTGAATTACCAGTTGATTATAATGAAGGACTGGAATGGTTAAACAAAGAGTATAAATATTATAATATAAAAGATGAAAATTTAAAAGTCAGATTGTTAAATCCTTATGTGCAAACCTCAGTCTTTATTAATGAAGCAATAAATCTGGAAAGAGTTATAGTACAAGGATATATTAGTGCTAAAGAAAAATCTGGCAAACGAAAAGATAGAGTAATGAGTTTAATTTATGGTTTAAATTATGCAAAAGAATTAGAAGGTAAATTAAACGAATCAAACGATTATAACTTTTTAGATTATATAATATCATGTTAAAGCGAGGTGAATAATTTGTCAGAAAATACAACAAAATTAACGGAACAAGAAGTTAATAATGTTCTTAATGCATGGGATTTCTTGGAATTTTCAAGAACTTATAGAGATACTTACTTTAATGTTTATAATACGCCTGATACAATAAACCGTCAGATGCAGAATATAAACATGAATCCTATAGATGCAACAGTTAAAGAAATAGAAAAGGCGTTGGATAATCCCAAAAACAGCGAACAAATTTTGCGTAATTATGCAATGTCTTTGGAAAATAATAATATGTATTATAAAAGATTAATTAGATATTATTCTGACTTACCTGCTTTTAATATGACATTTGATTGTATTAATATAGAGAATCCCAACAACTACAATTCAAAAGAATTTAAAGATGATTTAAAGGTAGTTGAGGATTTTTCTTATAAATTTAATTATAAAGAACAATTTGCAATGGTACTTAGACAACTTTTAAGACAAGGGGTTTTTTATTCTGTCTTAAGAGACGAGGGTAGTAAATATGTTTTACAAGAGTTACCAGCAAATTTTTCTAAAATTACAGGTAAATTTGATTACGGATTATTATTTGATTTTGACTTTAATTGGTTTATAGCGAATTATGGTGTAGATATTAATATGTATCCTAAAGTTTTTAAAAAGATGTATAGAGAGGTATTTAATAATATAAGCAAAAGATATAATCCAGCAAAAAATATAGATTATCGTAATACTTCTTTCGCTTATTGGCATCAATGTTCGCCTAAAGATGGATTTTGGGCATGGAAAATATCTCCTGAAATTACCACATTAATACCTTATTTTGCTCCATTATTTCCAGATATATCCTTACAACCAGTTGTAAGAGGTTTACAGGAAGATAAGTATTTTATCGAAGCTTCAAAACTCTTAGTTGGTATTATTGGATTTAATAAAGATAATAAGTCTGGTAATGTAGCGAACCAAATAAATATGACACCAGATATGCTTGGTAAATTTTTAGGTGTGGCGAGACAAGGATTAAATAAACAGATAGGATTAGTTGCACTTCCTGTTGATGATATTAAAGCTGTTCAATTCGACACTTCATCAACTAACTCTCTTACAGACTATATTACTAATATTACAAAACAGTCAACAGCTTCTTCTGATGTTTTATTGAGTGATAGTAAATTATCTGTACATCAATCAAAACTTGCATCTGCTGTTGACAACAACTTTATCAGAGATACATATATTATGTTCGCTAATTTTGTTGAATATCATATCAACAATAGAACAAAAAAATATAAATTTAAAATTAAATTTAATGATTTTAATACTCCAGATGATTTTTCTCAAAGAAAAGATTTATTGGATGTATATAATTCAAAGGGTGCTACTAACTGGGAACTTATGGCCAGATTAAATGATAAAAATGTTTTTGAATATAGAAGGCAGGTTGAAATGGAAAATATGATGTTTAAAGACATTACAAGCTCATTTGTGCCATTAATTAATCTGTACACTCAGACTGATAATGTTGGCGGTAGACCCACAGAGGAAAATCCTGAAAACGACAATACAGTTGCTTCCCAAGAGAGAGAAAGTAATGAATTAAATGAAGGTTAATAAAAAAGAGGTGAAATAAATGGCATTAATTTCAGATAAGCTTAACGGTCAATTAGATGACATTATAGGAAAATGTTTTGCAATTAATAGAATGTTGGATAGAGGTATGTCTTTATTAAAAGTTAGATGGAAATTAATTCATACTTCTAACACAATGCATCCAAAAGTTGCACATGCTTATCCTGCTGAGAAATTTGCTGATGGTATTAGTGATTATCAGGCTGAAAGAGGTAATGAAACAATATATCCTGCAACACCAATAGGTAATAAAGAATATAATACACCTCTTGATTTCTTTATAGATTATTATAACGAAAATATAGAATTAGAAAATATGATTAAAGACGCTATTGATGAATCAGTAGAAGAAGGAGATAATACTACTACAAAATTTTTAAATGATTTACTTATGAGGTTGTCTCCATATACTGCTTTATCACAAGATTTAATTGATTTGTTTGGCAAATGCGACAATGACGCATTTAAAATGCAAATATTAGATTTTGAGATAGATGATTATATTAATGTTTGAGGTGAGTGATTGTGCAAACTAAATTTTACTCTGTAGAAGAATATAATAAGGCGTTAAGCACAATGGCAAATAATGAAGTGCCGTCAAGTTTATATTATAAAGAGGTTAAACCTGAATATCAGGGCAAAGATGTATATTTATATATATCTGATATAAATTTTAAAAATAGCTCTTTGAATATTGCTAATGTTCAGAATGTAGTTAATCCACCTAAATTACATTTATTCGTTACAAATTGTAATTTTGATGGAGGAACTGTTGGATATAAGCAGATTTATATAACAAATGCACAAGAGTTAAATATTGATAATTGTACATTTATAAATAATACTGTTTCCGATTATGGAGTAGATGTTAATTTATGTTCAATACAAGGAGCTATTATTATTATTAAAAATTCAGTCTTTGATAATGTTGGAACAAAATCCGCTATTAAAATTTCTGCAAGAAAAGGTGCTACAGACCACCCTACAGATATTACAGTGACCACACCAGCAACCGTTGATATAGTTTCAATCTCTAAATGTACCTTCCAAAATAATGTAACTGATTATACAATAGGTACGACACCTAAAGGAGAAGATACCGAACCAAATACAACATCTGGTAGTTATACTGTAAAATTAAGTGGAAATTTAACTCAAATGATTATTAAAGAACCGTATACCTATAAAAAAGATGAAACGGTTGAACCTATTATTATTCCGTCAGAAATGTTTATGATAAAAAATGATACAGAATCGATATCGGAGGTGATTACGATGAAGCTTACAAGTAATCAAGTTGAAGCGTTAAATAATATGAATGTAGCTGCACAAAAAGCTCAGTTAGGTACTTATCTTAAAGCTAATTTAGAAAAAGGTGACGGTTCATATGAACTTCCTTCTGCTACAACTTCTGAATTAGGTGGCGTTAAACAGTCTGCAAATCAGGCTCATTCTAGTGCAGATAGTGTTGCTAATTTAGTAAATGACTTCAATAGTTTAATTGATAAATTAATTGCTTCTGGAATTATGGCAAGTAATTAATTGGATAAGAAGGTGGGATAATGTTTATTGTTAATATAAATGAAATGAATGAGGATTGTTTATTTATTTGTGATAAACATTTAGCAAATATCATTATGCAACACAATATTCCACTCTTAGGTATTTATAAAGATAAATATTATTTTATTAAAAATAAAACAATAGAAGCTATTGTTTCAGAGGGTGGTGAGAACAACATTGAATAACACATTAAACTTTTCAATTAGTTCGTTAGAATTTGTTGATAATGTTCAAGATGCATTATTTAGAAAAATGCGTATTAAAGCTTTCGCAAGTGGTGAAAATGCACATACATTACCCATCAGCGAAGATGTTTTAAAACGTGGAGCCTTAACTGTTTATAACAAGCCTATAGTATGGAAATATAATCCATTTACAGATGATGCTAATACTCATGATATTGATGAAGTTCCTTGCGGTTTTATTCCTGAAAATGACGAAAATAAATTAACATTTGAAAGAGAACCAGACGGAAGATTATTTATGGTTGTTAATGCTCTAATTTGGACAAGATATTGTGGTAGACTTTTAGATATTTTTAAAAGAGATGGATATAAAAAAGACGTTAGTATTGAAATAATCACTAATGATAAAAATAAAGAATTTGGTGATAAGCCAGAAGTTTTAGATTTCGTTGTAGCTGGAATTACAATATTGGGAGAATGGATTGACCCTGCTTGTAAAGGGGCTAGTGCTGAATTATTAAAATTTTCTATAGATGATTTTGATGCTGATAAAGAGAAGTATTTGAGTTTAACACAGTTTGCTAAAAATACTATCACAATAGATAATTCAAAAGAAAGTGCTGTTGATGGTGTTTGGAGCAATCCCAGAAGAAAGTTATTTAATCCAATTATTAATTCAGACAATAAAGATTCATTATTAAAGGAAGCTTATTTAGTCCATGGCGACAATAATGAGCCTATAATGTCTGAGTATAAATATCCACATCATGTAATTAAAGATGGCAAACTTGTTTTACATATTAGAGGTTTACAATCTGCATTTAGTAGAGCATCTCAACAAGATATTGTTAGTGGAGAAATAAAACAACACATACTGAAACATTATAAAGAACTTGGTTTGAATCAGGAAAATTTTTCAAGCTTTAATTTGTCTAAAGAGGATTTTGAATATTTTGCTGATTCGGACGCAAACAATTTAGAAAGTGTGGGTGATAAAGAAATGGGAACAGAGAAAGATATGGAATGTATTGATAAAGAAAATATGGCTAAAGTAGAATGTCAAGATGATGACAATAAAATGGAATCTAATGTAGACAATCAGGATATGGCAGAAGTTGAAGCTTCTTGTAATACAGTAGAAGAAAGTGAAGAAGGTCAGTCTACAACGATGTCAGATGATGAAGGTCAGATTGATAAAGAAAATTCACAAGAAATGTCATTAGAGGAAATGTCAGAAAAAATACAAAAATTAGAAGAAGAAAATAAGGCTTATATGGCACAAATTGAATCTATGGCTGATTATGATGAATTAAAGAAATTTAAAGCAGACGTAGAAGAAAAAGAAGCAAGAGAAAAAGAAATGGCTGAAATGGAAAAGGTTATGTCTGAAATTGAAAAACGTGGTGTAACTATGTCTGATGAAGATAAGGAAACATTAAAATCAGATATTTCTAAATTTAGTTCCATTGATGCTTGGAGTAATTATGTTAAAGCTTATGCATTTGATAAATCAGAAAATTTTGGTGATGTTGTTAGAATAGCAAATACTGATTCAAATATGCAAAAGTCGGGTAGTATTTGGGATAATTTTAATTTTTAAAAGAAGGGTGGAAGTTATAAATGAATAACGTAGTAATTAAGAAACGTGTACAAGCATATAATATAGATGCATTAAACAGAACAGCAAAATGCGATGAAGATATTCAGAATGGTTGTGTATTCGCATTAAATAAACAGTCAGAAGTAGACGGAGAAGGAATGGTTTGGGTTGCTGAAAAACCCACTGCCGATGCTACAGGTTTATGGATGGCTACAAGTCCTGAAGTAGTAATCATAAAAGATGCTATGGGTAATGAGTATAAAGGAATAACACCAGACCCCAGAGCATTTGTTAATAACGCAGGTAGAATGATTGATGCTACTAAATTAGTTGAAGATGATATTATAGTTATGTCTGGTGAAGGTATTACTGGTATTTCTGAAACAGCTAATGTTTATCTTGTTCCTTCTACTGAGTATGTTTTAACAGCTTCTTCAAGTGCAGGTACTGGTTTCTGCTTACAAAAGGTTGGAACTGAAAGAATATCAATTGGCACAGGTGCTATTGCAAAAACACCTATAATGGGTTATAAATTTGTTTGCAAAAAGAACTAATTAGGAAGGGTGAGTAAATATTATGAATCAATTATTATGTTTTTCAAATGATGCGAATGTAAAAGAAGCATTTAAAGATTATATGTATCATTATTTTTCAACAGAATTAAAAAGAGAAGGCTTTGACGCTTACGATAAATCAATATCTTTTGCTGAAAAAGATAAAAAGATGAATACTTTATTAGTTAAAGAAGTTAAGACTTTAGCTGGTATTAATTTTTCTACAGATTCTGAAATTTCAAAAGAAATGTGGGCTGTAAACCCCAATATACAGTGGGCTACAATGGCTGTTACTAATTCACTTATTGATATGATTATTCCTGATGTTCTTGATAAAACAATCGGAATGTATACAGAAAGCAGAACAATCGCAATGGGCGATTCAGCTTCGTTTATTGTTGAGCCTAATGATTTATTCTTAGTAAGTAAAGCTGGTCGTGACCAGAGAACTGTTGAATTCCAGAGACAATTCGAAGGTATGGTAACGGTGGTTCCTGAAAACAGAGCTATTACTGTTGCTGTTAATCTTTATAGAGTACTTTGTGGTATGGATTCTCTTGCTAAGTTTGTTGCTAAAGCTATTTTAAGTATCGAACAGCAAATCACAAGAGAAGTATATACAGCTTTTGACGAAGCAATGGGTCAGCTCCCTACATCTCTTGAATCTGGAGAATTAAGAGTTGCTGGTTACGACAAGAAGAAAGTTGTAGCACTTGCTCAGAGAGTTTCTGCATATAATAATGGTGCTCCTGCTGTTTTCGTTGGTACAAAATTAGCACTTTCTGAAATTTTACCTGATAATGCTAACTATAGATATTTCTTAGACAGCGATTATGTAACATTAGGATATGTTAGAAATATGGCTGGATTTGATACAATCGAACTTCCTCAGATTGCTAAGGCTAATGGTTCTTACGAACTCGCTCTTAAAGATGATAGATTCTATGTTCTTTCACCTTCAAGCCAGAAGATAGTAAAATTAGTATATGAAGGAAGCTCAATGACTAATACTATTGAAGCATATAGAAGTGCAAACTTAACAGAAACAACAACGATTAATAAATCTTGGGGTATTGCAATCGCTACAAATGCTACAGCAGGTATTGTTACTACTGCATAATTAAAATAAAGTTATTAAAGTTATTATAGTAGGTGGTTTATCACCTACTATAATAATTAAAAGAATAGAAGGGAGTTTATAATATAATGCCTAATACTGTAAGAAATAAAAAGAATAGTACTGAAAATTTAAACACAACAGAAACAAGTAAAACTGAAAATATAAATAATTTATCAGAAGATAAATCAATGAAAGAGCTTGAAGATGCAAAAAACGAAATAAAATCATTAAAAGATGAACTTTCTCAGTTAATGAGTTTATTCCAAGAAATGAATAATTCACAAAAAAAACAAGAAGAAAAAGTAACAGAAATGACTTATCAAGAAGATATTGATAATAAAGTTTACGAAGAGCCTAGTGCTAATAAAAATATTAAAATTATATCACTTTATTATGGTTCGTTAAATTTATCAGATGGTCATGCTACTACTCTTTCCTTTGATAAATATGGACAAGTTAAAAATTGTTTATATGGAAAATTAGTTGATATTGTTAATAAAAATTCTAAATTTGCTGAGGAAGGATATTTTTATATTGCAGATAAAGGTGCTGTTTATCATTTAGGTTTATCAGATATTTATAAAAATATTAAACCAAAAGAAGTTTTAGATAATATATGCAGTTATGACGATTCATCTATTAAAAGTATATGTGATACTATTACGGATACACAAAAAGAAGAAATGGCATATGGTTTGGCATATAGAAAGTTTAATGGAGAATCTCTTGACTATAATAAGTTAACTTTGATTTCAAAATTAATTAATAAAGATATCTTAGCTATGATTAAAGATATGGAAGACTCTAGTAAAAAAGCAGGAAAATGATTGGAGTGATATAAATGGGTAATACTAAGATAAGTGACATTTATAAAATGTTCTTACTTACTATTCAAGATTACCGTATTAAAAAAATGTTTATTGATACTCCTGAAGTTGCTGATGACTTAATGCAAAATTTTTTAATGGACGCTGTAAGTAAGTTTATTAATTGTAGCAAACAAATTAACGAATTAGATTTTGAAAATGATACATTTTTTTGCGAACTTGATATACAAGAAAAAACTATTATTAAAGATTTAATGGTTATTGCTTGGATGAATTGGAATGTCAATGATATCACACAGATGAACTGGTCACTAAATGACAATGACTTCCGCCATTTTAGTGAAGAAAAAAACTTAAAAGAAAAAAGTGAATATGCCGATAGATTAAGGGAAAAAGTTAGTCAAGATATGGTTAATTACGGTTTATCTCACACACCTTTTAAAGAATGGGCGGTGGGAAATTATGGATTATAAAATTGAATTGAGTGATGTTGAATTAAATAACTATTTAGACAAACTTATTAATAGAACTTTCGCAATATTGGGAGTTTACGAAGACTGCTCATTAATTGATGCTTATGAAAATTACTATACATATGTAGAACGATTAGCACTTGAATTAAAAGGTTGCGGTCTTTCTTTAGATAAGAATGATTTTTTATCTTTATATAATGTATTAATAGGAATGGCTAATTCAGATATTATGGCACATAAAAAAGTTAAATCTTTAGTCTTTTATTGTATTTCAGTTATTAAGAAAATGAAGGTGATTTAATGGCATATTATGACAGTTTTATTGCTATTAATAAATCACCCAGAGAAAATTACAAAGAACAATTGCAAGAAGTTGTTAATCAATTATTTATTAATGCACCAACATATTATGAAGATGTAGAGGAAGAAGATTCTTTTGGTAGTCAGACTTATCATAAAATTAATGTCAGAGTTAACAATTTAGTTGACGCAAAGACAGGTCAAAGAATTAACGATGACTTTAAAAAGTTAATTTTTGAAGATATACATTATATGCCTCCTATTGGCACTCGATATAAATTTAATAATAATATATGGATAGTTTTTTCTACTGATAATGTTAAAACTGACACAGCAAGTGTTTATGTTAGAAGATGTAATAATACATTAAATACACAAGACGAATATGGGAATGTCCACCAAGAACCTTGTTATGTAGATTATAGTTTAACTGAAACGCAAATATTTAAAGAATATTCTATTGACATACCAAGGGGCAGAATTGTCATTTATTGTCAATTAAATCAATATACTGATGATATTAATGTTAATACAAGATTTATAATTGGTGACGATGCTTATAAAGTTAGAGTTAGAGATAGATTTGACCGAAGAGAAACTTTTGATAAATCTACTATCCGCCTTTTGAGATTTCAATTAGATTATGATAATATAGCAGAAGATGACAATTTAGAGTTGCAAATTGCTAATTACAAAAAACTTTATTCTTTCGATGTTACTAATGAAATTATCAATGTGGCAGGTACAAGTGGTAAGATAGATTGTAAAGTTTTATTAAATAATGAGGTAGTTGACAATGTAACCCCAGTCTTTGAAAGTTCTGATTCGTCTGTTGGTAGAATTATAAATGAAACTGAAGGCACTTATCAATTATTACGTGCTGGTGAATGCGAATTTAAATGTACATTAAAAGAAAATGAAAATATAGAATTTAATATAAAGGTTATTGTGAAAAATTCGATAGAAGACGATGCAATAACTAATAAAATATCTCCAAATATTAATTATATTAAATTAAATAATATACAAGAATACAGTATATTTGAATATGTTAATGGAGAAATTACAGATACTAAATTTGAAATTAAGTTTTATAATGTACCAAAGCGTAATTATGACTGTTATGTAGAGGATAACAGATTTGCAATAAAAAATTTAAGAGCATTTGATGAGCCTTTACTTGTTGTGTGTAAGAATTTAAATAATGGTTCGGTAGTTGAAAAGGAGATTGAATTGGGAGGGTTGTTCTGATGGCATATTATGAAGAGCTAGATGAAATTCTTAATGTAATAATAAGTCAATATATATTAACTAATCAAAATATTTGCAAATTATTATATTATTATCCCAAGGATTATGATTTGAGTTATGACCCTTTGGCTAATGAAGATATAGAAGATACAAGCAAATTGCTACTTGACTGTATATATCCTCTACCTAAAAGTCCCGATGCTGAAACAGAGCAAAAAGGATTTTTAACTGTTGTATTAACAGGTGGAGATTATATGAAAAACCAAAATGGTTATAGAACAGTTAGAGTAGTATTTGATATTGTATTCCATTTAAAAAGTTGGATTATTAAAAAATCATTTAGACCATATAGAATACTATCAGAACTTGATAAGATGTTTAACAATCAAAACCCTGACCTCCCGATTATAGGTTTATCTAGGTACTATGATTTTAATGTTAAAGATTATTCAAGTGCATATTATGGTATACAGGTAATATATGATTTAACTCTTAATAGCAATATTGATTGTTTTCCTGAGCCTAAAAATATCAATTTAAATAAAGAAGCAGAAACATGTAAACCATTTTATGCTTCAAGAATTTTAAAAGGTAAACAGAATTGAATTTAGATAAGTTATCTTTAGAAAGAAATAAAAATCCAATTAAAGTTGGGAATATTGAATTATTACAACCAACTTTAGGAGATATAGATGATTTAGGTTGGGAAAAATATCAATTATTTTTATATACAATTATCACAGATTCAAAGGATATTGCTGATATTTTATGGTTTGAACATAAAATTTGGTATGAGGATATTAAAGATGAATGGATGTTTTTTGTTCAAAAATGTTTAAGTGAAGAAAAAAAAATTAAAGTTAAGGTTTCAGAAAATAATATTGTTGAAGGTATTGGAATAATAGACAGATTTAGAGATGCTCTAAATTTCTTTCTAAAAACCGAAGGTGAATATATTATAATGGATAAAAAGACTGAGAAAGAATCGGAAATTTATTTATATAATGTTTTACCAACAACAGAAGAAGATGTGTTTTTATTATCTCCAACTAATCTAAAAATTACGAAACCTTGTTATTATGTTTTAGTTGAATATTTAAGGAAGGTTAATTGGATATATACAGATTATGACTTTTTACATGGTGGCACAAAAAGAGCCAAAAAATATATCTTGAAACATCAATATGATGGAAGAAAAAAGAAGGCTAAATCACAAAATATTACTATAGATAGTATAGTATCATCTTTAGTTTCTCAATCCCAACCATATAAAGATATCTGGGATTATCCTATATATATGATATATGAATTATATTATAGATATATAAAAATTGATGATTGGAAAAATACAATGCAAGCATTACATAGTGGGTGCATTGATACTAAAAAGAATCCAATTGAATGGGAAAAAATTAATTGGAGTAGTGTTATTAATAAATAAAGGAGGAAATAACTATGGCTAATAAAGCAACACCTAAAAAGTTTGCTATGCAACAGGTTTTCGAGCTTTTATTAAGAAGACCGAGCGATAAAAGTATTATAGCTTATTTAACAGACGTTAAGACTTCTGGACTTGACAACACAGTTGAAATGGTATATCCTGTCGGTGGTCAGGGTAACGTATACATCGGTGGTGGTTTCGCACACTCAAGAAGAGCTACATTTAATGTTTCAACAGCTACTTGGAATATAGATGTTATGGCCTTACAGAATGGTACAGAAGTTCAGAGAGACACATCAGAAGTAACATATTACGATTTAATACAGGCTGATGCTACCGGAACATTAAAGACAACTTTTACAGCCCTTGGAGCTACTGGTACAGAAATTGGCTTCGTATATAAGTTAAATGATGACGGAACTCATGAAAAAGAATTTATGCAAGATGCAGAAACAGCAGCTTCTGGAAAATTCACATATGCAACAGCAACAAAGACATTTACATTTGATACATCAGAAACTCCTATTGCTGGTGATTATTATGAATGTGCTTACACATATAAACCTTCTGGTAGTGAAAGAATTACAATAGAAGCTAACGCAATCCCTTCAGTTGCTTTAGTTACAGCTTTCGGTATCGCCAGAGATATTTGTAACGGTGAATTATATCCTGCACAAGTAGAAGGTCAGGCTCAGATTGATGGTAACTGGTCATTCGACCTTTCCGCTGATGGCGACCCTGCTGTACAGAACCTTAATATGGAATTCGTTAAGGGCTGTCTTGAAAGCAAATTATATAACTTCACTGTATTTACAGAAGAAGAAGGAGAATAAGAATAACGATGTTTTATTAACATCATTTAACATTTTATTTAATAATAAGCATTAGGGGTTATCCCTAATGCTTATTGTAATAAAAGGGGTGGTTAAGTGAAAATAACAGCATTGTGCATTGTTAAAAACGAAGAAGAAAATATCGCTAAATCAATTAACAGCTATAAAGACGCTGTAGATGAAATTATTATAGTAGACACAGGCTCAACAGACAATACAAAGTCTATCTGTTTAGATTTAGGTTGTAAAGTTGTAGATTATCAATGGAAAGATGATTTTGCAGATGCCAGAAATTATGCATTAAGTCTAACAGATTCAGATTGGATTTTATTTTTAGACGCTGATGAATATTTTATGTCGCCACTTACTGTTGAGTTTAAAAATTGTGTAGAAGAATTAGAACATAATAATGTTGATATTTTAAAAATATTAACATATAATATAGATAAAAAAACTGAAAGAAAATTAAATACGACTTATGGATTAAAGTTTTTTAAAAATGGAAAAGGGTTTAAATATAAAGAGAGAATACATGAATATTTAGATTTTAATGAAAATGACGTTGTAGGTGTATTAACTAATGATTTTCCTTTAATACATACTGGATATAGTTCTGATATCGTTATGAAAAAACCTGAAAGAAATTTACAAATACTAAAGGCTAAAGAACGAGATAACGATTTAACTACAAAAGATTATTATTATCTAATGCGTGAATCGCTCTCATTAAATAATTACGATGAGGCAAAAAAATATAGAGATATATTTTTTAAACAAAGTGATTATAAAGAAGTTATTGACACTATGGATATTGGATATATGGCATATATTTATGATTATATATTAATGACAAAAGATGGAGCATCGTGTGATGATAAAATTAACTACTTATCTAAAATTATAAAAAATTATGATATTCCTGATTTTTACTACAATTTAGCTATTTTATATATGAATAGAGATTATAATATTGCGTATAATTTCTTTAAGGAAACAATTTATAGCAACAATAGACTTATTCACACAGATAGATATAGTAACTATTGTTCCTATGAACCTAAAATATACTATTTTCTTGCCAAAATAGCGTTTATAAAAAAAGATTATAATAAAGCTTTGAGGTTTATTATTGTAGCATGTATGTTGGATAGAAAGAATATGTTATTTTTAGGATTATTATTGAAGATATGTAGTAAATTTAAATCTAAAAAAGTTATTGATATTATTTATAAAACATATAATCCTTCATCTAAAGAAGATTATGAATTTGTTATTAATGGTCTTGTAAACACAGAAATGCATGAAGTATTTAGACATTTTGCTTTAACTTATAATACAGAATATCAAGGCGGAGATACGGCAGTGTTTATGGCTATGTTATTAGACAAACAGTACGAATTGTCTGCAAGTGTTGCTTATAACATATACCGTAATTCTAAAGATGCTTATTATTTGTATATCTTAATGATAATATTAATATATGCTAATAAATCTGAATTATATGATAAATATTATATATGTTTAAATGATACTTATAAGAATATTATTACTTGGTGTCGTGATAAAAATAATAATATTAGTGTTGATGATTATAATGTATATATAGATATTTTAATTAGATTATTATATTTAGATTATAATAGTTTTATTAAAACCCTTGACTGTCAATTAATTAATGAAGATAATTTATCAAGAATATTTATTTTACTGGAAGGTTTAAATAAATATAAAGATATTATAAGAATTTTTGAAGAAGTAAATGAAATCAGAGATTCAGAAATTATTGGAACTTATTTATTAGCATTATATATGACTAATAAAAGTGACAAATTAAATAATGTTGTAAATAAATACTTAGATTCAGGAATAAATATTGATAAATATTTATATCTTATTAATTTAAAATAAGGTGGTGTAAAAATGCCAAAAGCCAATAGACGATGTAGAGTTTGTGGACGTGAATATTATGTATGTTGTGCGTGCGTTAGTATACATTCTTGGAAACACTTAGCTTGTTCGCCAGAGTGCTATCGTAAATTAATGACCAACACTACTGAAAAAGTAGAACCAACAATTATACCACAAACGGAAGAGGAGGAACAAAGAGTGTTATTAAAGGTAAAAACAAAAAATAAAAAAATAAGAAATATCATTGGATATGATATTGAGCTTGGAAAATTTGACTGTGATGACAAAACGACTTTAGTTTATGATGACATTGACGAGTTTGTAATACCAGCAGAGGAAATGAGAAAAATTTCGGAAATGTTTAGTGATTGTATTAACAATAGAAATGCTTAAAAAATGGTTAAGACTGCCTTAAAAAGGCAGTCTTATTTTTAAAATTTATTATACATAAAACTCAAATTTTATAGATAAGAATGAAAAGGACGAAAGGTGAGAAAATGCAATCAATAGGCAAGAAATTTGAAGCTAACTGGAAAAAGTCATGCCCAGATTATTTGTTAGTATATAGACCTCCGGATTCTGCACAAGGGTTTGATGTTGGTACAAGTAATAAATTACGTTTTAGTCAACATAGCCCATGCGATTTTTTTATGTTTGATAGTATGAACAGAATTTTTTATGCTTTAGAATTAAAAACATTTCAAGGCTCTTGTTCCTTTGAAAGATGTAAGGAAGATAAAGGAATAATACATTATTATCAAATTCAATCTTTAAAAGATTTTTCCCGTTATGGCAATGTATGTTCTGGTTTTATATTAGATTTTCGAAAAAGTAATAATACTTATTTTTTGTCAATAACGGAGTGGGATGACTTAATTAATTCTATAAATAAAAAAAGTTTTAACGAAGAAGATTTATTAAAGTATTGTAGTCCGATATTGATAAATAAAAAATTATTAAGAACAAATTATAAATATGACATTGATAAATTTTGTCAAGAAATTATGAATATAAATGAATTTAAATAGGTGATGTAAGTGGGGAGAGTTACATATAGAAAAAAGATAACGACAGATGAATTAATTAGTCAAATTAATCCCAAAAATGTTAAATTAGTTAATAGATTTTTAAAAAACTTTGATACAAAAAGGTCAGATAATTCAGTAAATGTTTATCGTTCTAATTTTAATATATTCTTTTGTTGGAATGTAGAAAATAATGATAATAAATTTTTTATAGATATTCGAAAGTCAGAATTTGCAGATTTCTTTGATTATGCAGTATTGGAATTAAAATGGAGTCCAAATAGATACGCTAATATGTGGAGTTCTTTAAATTCTTTAAGTAATTTTATAGAAAATATTCTCGATGATGATTATCCTGATTTTAGAAATCAAGTTAAAAAGATTGAAAAATTACCTAAGAATGTAGTTAGAAAGAAAACGATATTAACTGATAAACAAGTTGATAATTTAATGCACTGGTTGTCTGATGAAATCGAGAAGCCACAGGAAGCTTTGTTATTGGCTTTAGCCATATCTTCAGGTGCAAGAATTAGTGAATTATTTAGGTTTACAACTGATTTAATTGACGAAGATAATACTGCGTTTGATGGACTATTCTTAGAGACAACAGATATGATTAAAACAAAAGGCTTTGGTAAACAGGGCGAAGCTAAATATAAATATATTATTAAAGATGTTTTTATGCCTAAATATAAAAAATGGTTGCCAATAAGAGAAAAAATTATGAAAGAAAATAATCAAGAGCATAATTATATTTTTATAAAAAAAGATGGTTCACCAGCGACTCCAACTACAGCAAGAAGTTGGATTAGAAAGTGGGAAAAATTTTTAACTGAAGATAAAGATTCTAACCCTGATGGTCATGAAGTTTATTTTTATCCTCACTGTTTAAGACATAGAATTGTTACTCATTTAAGTAAATTAGGTCTTGAAGCTGATTTTATTATTTCAATTATGGGATGGAAGTCTAGAGAAATGTACACTATTTATAATGACCTTACTGCTAAAGATAAAGAGTGGAAAAATTTAGATGTGCTCAAAAAGTCTTTGGATAAAATGAAATAAAAGGAGTGTTTATTAATGAACAATATTACTTATGATAGTTTATTAAATGAAGTCGAGAAGTGTAATAAGAATGAAATTACTAAACTTGATTTTGAAAAATGGTGTAACGAAAATATAAAAGTATTAACTTATATTCCAATTAAATATAAATATAAGATTATTAAGTTTATTAAAGAAGATTTTTTAAAAAAGTATTTAAATGTAGATGAAACATTTGTAAAAAAGGATTATGATAATATAGAATTACAGTATGAGATATATACAAGATTGACAATATTATTTTACTATATTGATATATCAATTCCGTCAACATATATAAATGACGAAATGTATGATACTATATATAATAGTTATTTTTTAGAATATGTAATGTCTAAATGTTCAAAAGATTATGAAAATTTTATTGCTCAATGCGATAAGACGATTAATTTATCATTTTTAATTGGCGTTGATTTAATTAGCGATTTATTATCTAACAATAATCACGATTTTGCAGAATCAGTTAAAATGTTAGAAGATTTAGATAAAGATAAATTAGATATTTTGAAATCTATTAATATGTATAACAATCCGACATTATCCAAATTAACTAAATAAATTAAGGTGGTCATATGTCTACGAATATTTCAAGAGAATTGAATGGATATACTAAAGGTAAATTAAATAGAATAAAAAAAAACTTAGATAAAGAAATCAATAAAAGACTTGATAATTTAGGTCAAAAGACGGTAGAACAATTAAGAATGTATACACTAAAATGGTATGCTTCTTATATACCAAAGGTATATGTTAGAACTTATGATTTATTAAGTTGTATTTCTTATAAAGTTAAAAATCAAACAGTATATATATATTTCGATGTAGACAGGATGCGTTCATACGACACGGATACATGGAATGTACACAGAGGCTTTGGTGGTATAGATTTTACCAGAGGGTTGATAGATTGGATAGAAAATGATAATAATAGTGGTTCTGATTTAAACCCTAGAAAAAATCACTCTGGTATTTATATGATAAAAAACACTACAGAATGGCTTAACGAATATCTTGAAGAAGAAACAAATAAAATAATTAATGCAGTTATATTAGAAAATTTATAATTAAAGGAGGTGTTATTATTGGCCTATAATAAGAAACAATTTGATATAGCTATAAACTTTGCGGCAAATATGCAGGATGAAAATTTGACAAATCAAATTACAAATATCGCAAAGAAAATCGAAAAAGCACAAAAAAAATTAAAGATTAATGTCACAGATGAAGATGCATTAAGTGATTTAAGAAAATATACAAATCAATGGAATACCTTAATGTCTGTTATTGGTGACTCTTCAAATAGATTAAATGAATTAAAAAAAAGATTTGATGCAGTTGGAGCTTCAATGCCAAATTTTTCTAAAAATATGGGATTTGAAAAATTTATATCAAATTCTGAAAAAGCTATATCTACAATAGAAGAACTTGTTCAAAAGTCGAAAGAATTAGATATGGTAACACCTTCATTTAATGACGATGAAAGCTTAAATAAACAGATTAAAAATTTACAACAAAGCGTTCAGTTGCAAGAAAAAATTAACTCTAGTATTATGGATTATACTGAAAGATTTAAAGAGTATAATGCTGTAATGCCTAATTACGACCAATCTAAAACACTAAAACAAAATGAGCAACAATGGGAAAGTAATTTAAGAAAACTGCAAAGGTTTCGTGAAAGTTATGAATTATTACAAAGAGCAATAGGTGATAGTGTACAAATTTCTATGCCTGACGCAAGTTTTGATAAAATTACTCAGCAAATAGCTCAGTGGAAATCTGAAATCTCAGATTTATCTAATGTTAATATAAAGTCAGATGGATGGAAAGTCTATGAGGTTGAAGTTACTAGAGCTTTAACAGGATTAGGTCAAGAAATAAGCACTTTTAATAATAGTATTGAGGGTGGAGTATCCAAGGTACAAAAATTATCTGCGGCTGGAAGGGAACTCGCTCAAACATATATTAATTTAAGTAAGACTAATCCTGAATCTTGGTTCGCACAATATTTTAAAGGATTGGATATTTCTGATGAAGCTGGTGTCTTAAAAGGATTTTCAGACATGGTAGCTTCGGCCAGAATTACTGCTTATGATGATGATTTAGGCAGAGAAACTTTAAAATTAAATCTTTTTGATGGTGTTAGAGAACAGATTGATGAAGGTAATAATATATTAAAGATATTTGAAGATAGATTAAAAGATTTTAAATCAGTTACTTTAGATGAAGCACAAGATATCGCAAAAGGCTTAGGAATGAAATTAAATCTTGGAGATGTTATGACTGACGAAGCAGGAGAATTTCACCAAGCCTTTGAATTAATGATGGGTGACATTAAGGCATTAGGCTCTTTAAAATCATATACAGATGAGGCTACTGGAATTAAAGGAATTACAGTAGCAAGTAGCACTACTGTTGCAAAAGATGAACAAATCTATCGTGAATATATTAGTTTAAAAAAGGACAATCTTCAATTAACAAAAGAAATTCAAAAAGCTGAACAAGATGAAGATACTGCATTACAGAGATTTTATCAAAATAAAATAGATGCTAATAATCAGAGAATTAATGATATTAAAGAGGAAATTAATGCTACTAAACAATTAACTGAAGCCGAAGCAGACCTCGAACAATTTAGAAATAGAATTAATACTCGTTTAAATGAAATTGATAATGATTTTGCACAACAAGAATTAGAATTTAATCTAACACAGCAAAATAAGGCTGATACAGCTCAAATTAATAAATTAATACAATTATACCAAGAATTAAATCAGGCAAAATTAAATGCTTATGCGGTTGACAAAAATGTAAAATCAACAACAGAAGAAAAAGCTTACGCTACAGAGAAAGTTAGAAAGGCAGAAGAGGCTTATAATAATGAGTTGAAACAGACTAACCCTGAATTGCTTAAAAGAAAAAAATATACTGATGCAATAACAGATTCGAATAATAAGTTAGAAGATTCGATGGCTAAAGTAAACTCTAAAACTAAAGAAAGTCAATCTTTATTTGGTTCTTTAGGTAGTAAAATAACAGAAGTTGCAAAAAATGTAGTACAATATCAATTAGCTTGGGAAGCCTTAAACTTAGTTGGTCGTGGTATAAGTGAATCAATTTCTTTAGTTCATGAACTTGACACCGCAATGACTAATATGAGAATGGTAACAGGACAAAC
Organism: uncultured Brachyspira sp.; assembly: GCA_949287565.1. Classification (GTDB taxonomy): domain Bacteria; phylum Spirochaetota; class Brachyspiria; order Brachyspirales; family Brachyspiraceae; genus Brachyspira. The sequence continues at coordinate 23,469 of CASEHG010000316.1, read as the reverse complement.
GGCAGAAGAAGCTCACGAAGCTATTAATACTTATGCCGATTTGGCAAGACAGTTAGGTGTTACTACTCGAAGCGTTGCTGAAGGTAGTATAGAGTGGCTTAAATAAAAAATAGGTCACTATAAACCCTTTTAATTGCTGGAAATCCCTTAGAGATTTATAAACCACAACATAAATATGAAATAGGATTAGGTGTGACGGTTAAAAATTATAAATATTGGGTAATCAGCAGCCAAGTCTCGAATAGAGAAAGGTTCAACGACTATCAAATCCTGCTGATAACGAGAAAGACGTTACATAGTAGGTAGTAGAGTAAATACAGAATTAACAATGTATTGAAACGGAGGGTATATTATTATCCTTATAGGGTAATAATATAAAGATATAGTCTATGCTTATAGGAAACTGTAAGAAAATTCTATTTTTAATAGAATCTTTTGAAAGGTAATTGTTTTCAAAAGTAATATAACAGAAGACAGGGATATTCTATCGAAGAATCAGCAGAGATGCTTGAATCTTCAACAAAGTTGTCAACATTAGGCATGCTTGATTCGGCAGAAGCAACAGAATTAATGACATCAAGTTTAAACGGTTTCAATTTAACAGCTAAAGAGTCTGAGAGCGTAGTAGATAAGCTTGTTAAAGTGGATTAATTTTAGTTCACTATAAACCCTTTTAATTGCTGGAAACTCCTTAGAGCTTAGTTTACTAACTTATAATGGTGACATATATAAGGGCAAACAGTAATGTGTTTGAGATAGTAAAAAGAATTAAGATTGGACAATCAGCAACCAAGTGTCTATTTATTAGACAAAGGCTCAACGACTATCGAAATCTATTGATAACGAGAAAGACGTTACATAATAGTTAGTAGAGTAGATACATAAATGGCTTATGATGTATCGAAATGGAGGGTATATTATTATTCATGTAGTAATAATATGAAGATGTAGTCTGTTCTTATAGGAAAGTATAAGAAATTGTTATTTGTATATAATTAATGGTGACAGAATGAGTTTAATTTCAAAATTTATTGATATAAAAATTACAGGATATAATATTAAAAGATAATTTTATATTTCGTTACGATTTAGATAAAAATATACAAATAACATAAATTCAAATTTGCCATTTGAATTATAACATAAAAGTTGGATTATGCTACCAGTGCTGGAGAAATCGCTACAGCTTTAAGATATACAGCGGCTTCTGCGGGTATGGCTGGAGTTTCACTTGATGAAATGATTGGTATGATTACTATTGTTTCTTCGACAACAAGACGTTCTGCCGAATCTATTGGACAATCATTTAAAACAATTTTCTCAAGATTACAGAATGTTGCGGCAGGTAAAGAACTTGATGAAGAAGGAGAAAAATTAAATGATGTTGAGAAATCTTTAAATAGAGTTGGTATTGCTACAAGGAATAGCTTAAATGAATGGCGAGATGCTTCTGAAATTTTCGAAGAAGTAGGTAATAGATGGAGTGAATTTACAGATACTCAAAGGTCACAAATTACAACTGCTCTTGGTGGTACGAGACAAAGAGAAAACTTAATTGTATTATTTAATAATTGGGAAAAAGTTACAGAAGCTACAAATAAAGCTACAAATGCAGCTGGTACTGCTGAACAAAAGTATTCAATATATCTTGAAAGTATAGATGCCAAGATAAACGAATTTATAGCTACATGGGAACAGCTTGTAAATAATTTAAATCAGAGTGATACTTTTGCAGGAATTGTTGAATTAGGTACACACCTTTTAGAATTAGTTGATAAGTTACATTTAGTTGAAATTGCCGTTGGTGGTGCAATAGCTGGTTTTGCATTATTTGGTGCACCAGCAGTATTAAAAGGAACGAGTAATTTAATAGCAGATCTTAGTACAATATTGAACTTAATTACCTCTGGTCAATTAAAGGGTGGTTCTGGTCTTCAACAGCAATTATTAAAAATTAAAGACTCAGCAGAAACTTTATATTTACAAGTTTTATATTTAAAAGATTCCTTTGTTGATTTAATGAAGTTATTTAAAAACAAGGGTAGTGTTGAAGTTTTATCAAAATTAATAGGCTCGACTGGTGGAATCATGGCGTTAGTTGGAGCATTTGCGGCTTTAGCGGCAGTGCAACAATACATAAGAACTAGTGGACAAAGAGCAATGTCAGATTTAACAGAGTCAATAAATGAGCTTAGTGATAGTTCTGCCGATTTAGAAAATGCCAAAAACGAACTTTCTGATATTAATAATCAAATAGCAGAGATAAAATCAAAGGGTGAACTTTCTATTACTGATGCTCAAGAATTATCAAATTTGAAGGCTCAAAGTGAAGAACTTGAAAGACAAATTCAACTATTAGAAACTAGAAATAAAATTGCACAACTTCAAGCACAACAGGATGCTCGTGAATTTTATGATTCTACATTTATAAGTAAAAAACAAGTTGATATTTTTGGACAAAGAGAAGATATTAGTGCGACAGATTATTTATTAGAAAATGCGGAATTGCAAGAAGAAGCATTAACTGCTGTAGAAAATAAAGAAAAAGAAATTAACGAAATTATAGCACAAAGAAATAAAATAGAAGCGGATGATACTTTATCAAATGAGGATAAGATATCACAATTAGAAAAATTATCTGAGAAGGAACAAAAACTTAACGAACAATTAATATATCTACAGGGTAATTATGCAGATTTGCAATCCGAAGGATTAAATTTATATAGTAGTTTCAGTCAGTCAATAGAAGCATTATCACAATCAAATAATCAATTTGATAAAGATTTAGCTGAATCAATGCAAAACGCAGTTAACTCTTGGATGCGAGCAAGTAACGCTGTAGATTATTATAATCAAAGATTGCTAAATTTATCAAATATAGATGTTAATACAGAAGAATATCAAAAAGAACTTAATGATATTATGAACGACTTATTAACAACTACCGAAGGTAGAGAGTTTTTAATATCGCTTGGATTTGACGAAGATGAAATTAACAATTTTATGAAAGACCATGGTCAAGAGTGGTCAGATTATTTATCAGGCAAAGAAGTTAAAGGTAAAGATTTTAATAACCTTACTGATAAATTAAAACAAGCTATAGAAAATGAAACATATGAACTTAATACAAAAATTAATGTTACTAATTCGGACAATAGTAATATTTTAAGTTCTCTTGGAACATTTGAGACTTCTTTAGAAAGTATATCGTCTGCTTTTGATGATTTTAAAGATAACGGATATGTTTCTTTAGATGTTTTAGATAAAATTAAACAATCTTTTGCGGAAGTTCAAGGTATTGATAAGTATATTGATACTCTTTCTGATGCGAATATAACCAGTGAAAAATTTCAAGATACAATAAATAATTTAATAACTGATTATATTAACGAAAAAGTAGTTTTGGGTGAATTAACAGAGGCTAATAAGGATAGTATTGTAACCAGACTAGAGGGTATGGGTATTACCAATGCCGAAGTAATCGCTGAGGAAGCACTTACAAAACAAAAAGCTTCTTTAGAAATACAAACACAAATTACTAATGGAACATTAATGACATTTATTGGAAATCTTGATTTAGAAGCAACGCAAGCTGGTATAACCACTAATCAGATGGCTCTATTAGTTTTAGAGCAAATAAACTTTAATAAAACTAATTTGTCTGTATCTGATAAAATAAAGGCATTACAAGAATTAAACAAAAGCATTAGTCAACCAATAGCCTCTTTAAAAGTTTTAAATTCTATAATGGCGAATGGTGGATTTTTAGAAAATGGTCAATTAGTTCAATATACTACTGTTAATGGAATGAAACTTAAAACAACTTATAGTGAAAATTATATTGATATGTTGACTGAAAATGCTCTTGATGAAATGTATGATAAATTTGATACAGACGTTCAATATACCCCTCCTTCTTCTGGTGGTAGTGGTGGTAGTAGTAGTGATAGTGGAGAAGACCTTATAATTAAAGCCTTTGAAGCAGAATTAGAAGAACTCCAACATTTATACGCAATGGGTAAGATTTCAAGGAGAGAATATTATGATGGATTAAAAGCTCTTGATACTAAATACTATGCTGGTAATGAAAAATATTTAAGTGAGCATAGAAAAAATTTAGAAGAAATGAGACAGTTACAAGGTGAAATCTATGATGAAGAAATGTCTAATATTGACGCTGAAATTGAAATTCTTGAAGACCAAGGTAATAGAGAAGAAGAAATATTAGCATTACGTAGACAACAAATGGAATTTACTCATCAAATGGCTGATGCATATAGAGCCGCAGGTGTTTCTGAAGATTCTGACCTAATTAAGGACTTACAGTCTAAATATAGAGAGTATGCTCGTGAAGTTAAACAGCTTCAAACTGATATAGTTGATAATGGTATTGATGAACTTGATAGATATGCTGAATATCTTGAAGCAATTGGTGAACTTGATTTACAGACACAAATTAATTTAAGTAAATCAAAGCTTGACATTATTGAAGAATATGCTCGTAAAGGATATCTTACAGAAGAAGAATATTTAGAGCGTTGGATAGATGCGGCAGAAAAACTTAAAGATGATATTCAATCTCAATACGAAGCTTTAAGAGACTATAATGTAAAGATAATTGAAGACCAAATTGACGCTTTAGAACAGCAGAAAGACGAAGAAACTGCATATTATGATGAAAAAATAGAAAGAATTAAGGAACAATTAGACCTTTTAGACGAAGAAGAAAAAAAAAGAGATAAAATCCTTGATTTAGAAGAAAAGCAACTTGCCCTTGACGAAGCTAAAAAACAAAAAAATATACAAATTTATAGAGAAGGTATAGGTTTCGTTTGGGAAGCTGACCCTACAGCGATACAAGATGCACAGAATGATTATAATGATGCGAAAAGAGATTATGAAAAATGGCAGTTAGAAGAACAATTAAACGATGAAATTGAAGCCTTAGAAGAAGCAAAAGAAGCTGTAGAAGAGAACTTTGACGCACAAATTGACGAATTAGAAACGCTCAAAGAAAAATGGGAAGAGTCTCTTGATATTTCTGACATAGTTGATGGATTAAGTGAAGAACTGCAAAGAATGGTTCTTAATGGTGATATGTCATTCGAAGAAATGAGTGATATATTAGATGACTTTGTTGATTCATATTTAGATGAAATGGACAAAGTAGAAGAAAAGACAAAGAACTTGTTTGCAAGTGGAACGACTTCTTCACGTTCAAAAACTTGGTATGTTAACGCAGATGGCTCATCTCCATCAGAAGCGGCAGTTGGGGATAAAATTATTACTACTGACGGTATCTATCAAATAGTTGCTCCAAATACGCAAGGTGCTTCATATAACCCACAGACTGGTAAATGGAGTAAAAAAATAGACGATGTAAAAACTTCCATTGATGACAGTTTATGGGGAACAGAAGTATTAAATTCAAGTATTGAAAATAATAGTTCTATACTTGAAGATAACACAGACTCAAACTATGATGTATATGATGGTCTTGACGATAATACAGACGAATTATATTGGAATAGTGATGAGTTATATAATAACACTGGAAGTATTGAAGATTTAACATATAGCGTTGATGACTTAGGTGATATCATTTCTAATACTGATTTTGGCGGTGGCAGTTCAGGTGGCGATGGTGGCGATTCTGGCGGTGGCGGCGATAGCGGTGATGAAGGCGGTAGCGGCGGAGGTTCTGGAGGTAGCTCTGGTGGAAGTAATATTGATTTCCCCGCTGGTGCTCCTTATGCTAATGAAGACCCCAATGAGATGTCTTCAATGGAACAATTAGCCGCTCAGCTTGAAATAGAAAACTATCTTGACAGAATGGCGAAGTTATATGGCTCAACAAGTTCAAGATATATAGAGCTTAGAGATGCTTATAATGAACTTTGGGACGGTGTTTATAGATTTGCCAAAGGTACTATGAGTTCACCAGAAGGCTTTGCTATGATTGACGAAGAGGGCTCTGAATTAACCATTAGACCTACTTCACAGGGAAGATTAGATTATTTAGGTTTAGGAACAGGAGTAGTTCCAGCAGATTTAACAAAAAGAATAATTGATGTCGCAATGAATCCATACGGTTTCTTCCAAGATACATTTAGTGATATTTTACAAAAATATCAAGCACCTACAACACAAGCAACTGCTCCCTCAATTAGTATCGGAGATATAATATTACATGATGTTCAAAATGTAGATGAATTATCACAGGCAATTATTAATTATTTACCTAACCAAATGGTTAAGAACTTATATAGGAGATAAAGGGGTGTATTAAGGTGAATATAAGTAACAAAGCAGTTGATGTTTTAGTTACTTCTATCTTAGGTGCTACTGATAAAAAAATATCAGTAGCACCCTATGATAAGACAGTACAATGTATAGTTGTTAGTAAGAACGGATATAAAGACTATACAGTAACATCTAAAGATAAAACTTATAATGTAAAAACTGATTTAGTTTTGGAAGTAGGACAAGCCATTAACTTAATGTTTACACAAAATAACCCTAATAATACTATGGTTCTTCCAAGCTCTTATTTACAAAAGGTAGTTGTTATTAATCCAGAACTTACTACACAAAGCGGTGTTTGTACTTGGCAATGTGTTCATAATAAAGGTACATTGGATGTTGTAGTAACAATTATTAATATTTCTACTGGACAAGTGGTTAAAGATTGTGATATATTAATATCATCAACCAACGGTATTGTTGTTAAGTTTAATAGTTCATCAAATATTGGAGCTAACACTTATAAGGCAGTAATTATTTAAAGGGGGTATTACATGGCAACATTATCTTATAAACCAGTATTGTATGTAGTGCCAGCCTTTGATGCACAATTTGAGTTTACATTTACATTTTCGTATGTGTATGGCTCTTTACAGGACAATACTATATTGATTAAGGATAATCAGAGTGGTACAGAAATCTACCGAAATAAAATTACATCAAGACAGTTAAGACATACGCTTCCTGCGAATACATTAACTAACGGAAAAGTTTATAGTGTGCAAATTCAAGTCACAGATACAAATGGTGATACATCGCAGTTTAGTGACCCAATGATTATTTATTGTTTTACTACACCAACTTTTACTTTTACCAATGTGTCACAAGAACAAACCTTAACTTCTTCTTACTATCGCTTTGATATTAATTATTCACAGCTTGAAGGTGAGTTATTAAATCAATATACAGTAATATTGTACAATAGCAATAGGATAGAAATAAATAATAGCGGAAGTTTATATGATACTTCTGACTTAGGATATACATTTTATAACTTAACTAATAATGAGTTCTATTATATAAGAGCTACAGGCGTTACTGTTCATAATATGACTGTTGACACAGGATATATTTATTTTAATATATCATATTTAACACCTCCTGTTTACACTTTATTAGGTTTGGAGAATTTAAGAAGTGCAGGAGCAATCAGAATTTCACCCAATATCAAGGTTATAGGTGCAACTTGTAATCCAGACCCTCCAATATATATCGATGATAAAGAAATTGATTTAACAGGTGATGGTTCTTATGTTGACTTTGATGATGGTTTTCAAATAAACGACAACTTCTTAATACAATCTATTGGACGAGACTTCACTCCGCAGTCTACAATTATGGAATTATCAAACGGAGAATACAATATAGAAATTAATTATAGGATTGGTAATTTTGAAGGACAAAACGGTAATAAAGCTTATATTGAATTAAAGGCTTACAATGTTTTAACTTGTTACTATCAAATGAGTAATTATATTGACATTCCAACACCAGAACAGTATATTTATATGTGGATAAAGAGACAAAATAATAGATACGAATTAATAATACAATTATTGGGTGGTGGTGCTTAATGGTATTTTGTGGTGGAACATTTTGTGGTGCTATGAAAACTCTTGATTACACACCATCTAATGTTAATAATATACAAAGTATAAAGGTTGAAAATGGTATTTATGATAGGTTATATATAGATACTAATGTTAGTAAAGACTATACAACAGATATTCCCGAAGAATGGGAATATAGTACAGTATTTGATGCTCATTTTGATGGCAGTCTTAGTGCAGGAAACGTAAACTTTATGTTAAACGAAGTTAACTCTTTACTAATAAAGAGAGAAGAAGATGGTACTGGTAAATGGATTACTTTATTTGAAGTCCCTATTACTACAGAAGAAGATTTTGCCTTTGTTAAACTTGATAAAACAGTTAGAGCAAATACAAAATATAATTATGCTTTAGTTCCTGTCGTTGCTGGACAAGAAGGAGAGTTAAATATTTCTTCTATTGTATGTGAATTTGAAGGTATATTCATTATGGAAAAAGATGTAACATATCACGCAGTCGCTAATATTACAATGACCATGCAAAGGAATAGGCCTACAGCCGTAGTAAACACAATAGACAGGAAATACCCTTATGTTGTTACTAATGGTAATAATAATTATATGTCAGGCACAACTTCCGCAGTTTTTATCAAAACAGTACTCGACGATTACGATTGGCAATGGTATGATAGTTATAAGTATAGAGATGATTTGTATGACTTCTTATGTAATGGTAAACCAAAAGTATTAAAACATTTTGATGGCAGAGCATATTTGGTTTCAATAATAGACAGTCCTACACAGAATGAAGCAACAAGTAATTACTTCCCAGTAACAACTTTTAATTGGGTTGAGATTGGTGATATAGAAAACACTGATGATTTATATAATAACAATATTATAGATTATAACCCCAGATTAGCTTCTGCTACTGAGAGAGGTGTGTACAATGGCGTATAACTACACACAAGAAGACCTTGATTTAATTTATCAAAATAAATTAAATTTATTTATTACTATAGATTTACTTAATAAAAATTTTCAGATTGTAGAAAATTTACAAGGTGAATTGATAGATGCGAACTATACTGTTGACGCAGAATCTGATATAAGAAGAAATATAGATTTAACTATGTATGTTAAAGATAGTTCTTTTTTAATAGGGCAAGATACAAAAATCTGGTTAGATAAATATATTAAAGTAAGAATAGGCATTAAGAATATAAGAACTGATAATATTGTTTACTACAATATTGGAACTTATCTTTTTAATGATATAAATTACTCGTATAATACCACCACAAAAACATTAACCCTACAATGTGTAGACTTAATGGCTCAATTTACAGGCTTACGTGGCGGTCAAATGAGGGGTTTACAAACTATTATTCATGAAGGTACTGATATTAGACAAGCTATTATTGATACTGTTACTATAGAAGGTAAATATCCAAAATATAGAGTAGAAAATAGGAAAAATCACGAGACAACAGAAAACTTGTTTGATAGAGATTCGCCTTCTGTTGAATATGTAGGTTGTCATTTGGATTTCGAAAACAATGAATTACTGTTTCACATTCCTATTGGAGATACCGTAGCGTATGTTAGATATTACAATGTTGCTGTATTTGAATTTGGTGAAACGTACACCATTCCCGGAAATACAGGCAAGGACGGAGACCAAACATTTGATGCTCTTTTCTTTCTTAGAATAGTAGGGAAGAAAGGAAATGAAGAAAAAATTCAAGAAGTGTCAGTAGACTCTCCTTGGCCTTCACTTGTAAATGAATTTACAATAGATTCTGATTTTACACAACTTAATTATATAGAAGTTAGAATGGAACTATCTGAACCTTATGACGAGGTTGCTAATGCTCGCTTTTATAATTTCTGGATATTTAAAGGAAGTGGATATACTCTTCATACCGCTCCAGAGTTTATTGAATATAATCATCAAGGTGTTGTTCCTTATGACTTAGAGTTTAGTGCGGGGGCTACAATATATGATATATTGGACGAATTAAATAATTTGGAAGCTGGTTGGGAGTTTTTCTTTGACGTTAATGATATATTTGTTAATCAAAAAATACCAACAACTATAGAAGATTCTTATGTATTAGATTGGGAAACATTATCTCCATTAGTAATACAAGAAGATATGAGTACAAGCTTTGAGACTGTTAAAAATTCTACAAGAGTATGGGGAAAATGTTTAGAAGCTGATAGATATGCAACAGTTACAAATGTTGATGAGTCTTATCAAGTTACTTTAGATTATATTGTAGAAACAGATGATTATGATATTCCTAATAATATAATGATAGCTCTTACATTTCCCGAAACACTTCCTACAAGGATGATACTTTATATTACAGATAATTATGCTAATCCTCATTATGATGAAAACACTGATAGTATAGTGTATGATACATTTGTTAAAACTTATAATCTATATAGGTCTGGAAATACGGCTCTTAAGGTTGGAGATTTGCTACCCGGAATACCTTATGTGTTCAAACACAAAGGTGGTGGATTACATCTTCAAGGGCAGTCACAAGTATGTTATGTAGTAAAAGAATATAATGAGTTGCCATTACAATCAGGACAGACTAAGGAGCAATGGATAGCTCAAGATAAGCAAAATGAAGGTACAGATAATATAAAATATATTATTAATTCAGAATCCGAATATATTACATCTGATATGACAGAAGCAGAGAAACGTGAATATTACAATCCGTTTGCTATAGATGAAGTTGGAGAACTTAGACAAGTATTATCTGATGGTGATTATGAAAAGATTTACACAGACGATTTAGCAAGACAAAGGGCAGAATATGAAAACTGGAAAGCTATGAGACTTAATACTAATTTAGTTCTTGAAATAAAACCTATATTCTGGTTAGATGTCAATCAAAAAATTCAATATAAAAGTAAGACTACGGGTAAAATAGAAGAATATATCATCAAGACTATTAATTATAGTTATAGTTCTGGAATTATGACAATAGAAGCTGTAAAATTTTTCCCGTTATATCCTTTTATTGTACAAGACGATTGAAGAAAGGAGTGTTTATTATTAGTACCTTATATCCACAATACGATAACAATTTCCCCTCTGAGGGAGTTGATAATTTTGAAAAATTTATAGACCCTGACATTAATTCATTACAAGCTATCAATCTTTATTATCAGTATTACAATGCTGGAAATATAAGTCAGGCTTTAAATGTTTTATCAACAAATCAGCAATTAAAAAGAATGATTATTAATGCTGAAAATTTAAATAAGCTACGTGACGCAGTAATGTCTATTGAGCAGTTCTATCTTGATGATATTCAACAGTATATTGTGGAACTTGTTCAGTATCGTGGTGAATATGTTGCCAGCGTAAAATATAATAAATATAATGTTGTGTCATATGCAACTAATGGTTTAAGAGAAGCTTATATGTGTGTATCTGCAAATACACCAGTAGGAACTAACCCTACAAATATTACATATTGGATTCCTTTAGCTATTAGAGGTGAAAAAGGAGACGCTGGTATAGGATTGGCTTTCCAAGGAGAATACGACCCATTAAAAACATATCAAAAAAATGACTGTGTTCAATATCTTGGTAGCTTATATGGAGCATTACAGACAACAACTGGTAATACACCTACAGAAGGTGGAAATAATGATTATTGGGCTTTAGCTTGGAATTTTCAAATTCCAGATTATTATGTTACTATGAATATGTTATCAAACGATGTACAACAAGCAATAGCATCATCGGGAACTTTCAATGATGACACATTACCTCAAACCTATAGATTAGGTGCGGATAATGAAAGGCCATACATTGAAAGAGTATCCTGATTTTACTAATAAAACAATATATATATTATTTTAGGAGGAATTTATTATGAGAGAATTAAGAAAAGACGCAATCGAAAAGAAAGACAGACATGACGTAAGTGAAATTACAGCAACAAAATATGTTTATCAGGACAAATATGGCATTCTTCATGCTTCTGATTTTGAAGATACTGCTTATTACTATTCAACTGGTGCATATGTTGCAACTGATGAAATCTCAACAAGCCATGGTTATCCTGTAATCAATGGTGTAAAGGTTAAACTTTATGGTGCTGGCGAAGGTTATGTTTATACTAGTAAATATGCAAGAGATAATGATATTAGATGCAATGTAACAGACCATCCCATTGAAGGAACTAAATTTGAGCACGTTGAGTTATCGTCTGAGGTTAAAGAAGCATATAGAATTGCTAATGAGTTTTATATGATGCTTAAATTTTGATTTATTATAATAATAGGGTGGATTAATCCACCCTATTATTAATTTAATAATATATGGAGGTGACTGTATGTTAGATATATTTATATCAAATTTATCAGATGTTAGCATTGCGGTAGGATTATTTGTTGCTTCATATATTGCTAATATGTGTTTTAGTATTTATTACAATACTAAAATATTACAGCAGGAATTTGATAAACAAAAAATAATCAACAGTGTATTAAAAATGATTGCAATGTCCGTAGGGCTGGTTGCATTAACAACAGTAATAACATTTTTACCTAATTATTTAACTATGATAGGATTAGAAATTTCACCAGAATTTACAGAGAGCTTTAATATTATTGCAATTGTTAGTTTATTTATTGGCGGAGTTTATAAATATATTAAAGAAGCCTTTAAGACTTTCCAACAAATATTAAATCCTACTGAACCTGTATCCCCATCTGAGGATGAATTAACTGATATTTAAAGGGGTGATGCGTATGTCAGCTAAAGATGTATATATAGTATGTCTGGACGCTGGTCATTAGCAAGGCAAAGAGACTGCTGGCAAACGTGCCTTTGACGAAAGTATGTTTGAATGGGAATTTAATCGTGATGTTACAAATAGAATAAAAAAAATACTTGATAAATATTCTAAAATTAAAGTTATTTTAACGTCACCTAATGATACTGATACTTCTTTAGCAGAACGTGTTAGAATTGCCAAAGATAACCATGTAGATATTTTTGTATCAATACATGCTAATGCCTATGGTATTACTTGGAACACCGCCCATGGATGGGAAATATATGTATATGAAAAATATGGTAAACCATTACTTTTGGCTGAAGATATAGAAAAAAATAGTATACCATATTTAGGTTTAAAAGACAGAGGTATAAAAATTGGAAGTAGTTTATATGTTATTAATCAGACACATAAATACGGGATACCTTCTGTTCTAATAGAACATGGCTTTTATACAAATAAATCTGAATTGGAATTATTAAAATCAGATGATTTTAGAGAAAAATGTGCAATTGCAGATGCAAAAGGCATTTTGCAGTATTTAGGAATTAAATGGGGTGAAGAAGAATTGGCAGTTACAACAACAGAAGTATTAATAGATGGTAAAATTTACAATGTAAATAGGATTTTATATAATGATAAAAACTATATTGAATTAAGAAGTTTAGAACAAGCAGGTTTTAAAATAGATTATAAAGAAGGAATCCCTACTATAGATTCACCAAAGGAGTAAGATTATGAGCGATATAAAAAGATGTTTTGATTTAAAAGAATCTCCTAAAAGTCCGAGAGATTGGGAAGTGTGCAAAATATTTACTGCACATGGGGAGTTACCTAAAAAAGTAAGTTTAAAAAAATATTGTGATAAGGTTTTAGACCAAGGCTCAACAGGATTCTGCCATTCTTATGCAGGTGCATATTTTAAAGGTATGCAGGAAACAATGGAAACTTCTAATAAAATGAATATGTCTCCTATAGCATTAGCTAAAGAAGTAAAAAAAATAGATTCATTTAAAGGTCAAGAAGGTAGTGATATCTTAAGTGTATTTAAAGCAATATATAATCATGGTACAGTAAAAGATATAGATTATCCTTATGACTACGAGGTAGGAAGTCTTAAGTTTCATGAACTTCCTAATGATAGTAAAGTTCCACATTATAAAATAGCAAACTATGCAAGATGTAATAATGTTGATGATATAAAATATGCTTTAAGTCTTGGAAAACCTGTAGTTGTTGGTATCATAGCATTTGAAAATTTTTATGATATATTAAATGATGAATTTTGTCCTATGCCAAAAGGTAAATCTATTGGTGGACACGCTATGGTAGCAGTAGGGTATGATGATGAGTTAGAACACAAATATGAAGATGGTACAAAATGTAAAGGATTCCTTCGTTTATTAAATTCTTGGGGTGAGAATTGTGGAAACAAAGGATATATTTACATACCCTATGATTATTTAAATAGAAAAACAAATGACATATTCCAGATTTCTTATTTAGTAGATGCTTATACGGGCGTTGATTTAGAGAACGACCCTGTAGACCAAGATGTTGTAGAAATGTGGATAGGCGACAGAGAAATGAAGGTTAATGGTATGACCGTTGTACTTGACCAAGCACCTGAAATTGACCCTGAAACTTCAAGAGCTTTAATCCCTGTAAGATGGGTTGAGGCATTAGGTTATGAAGTTTATTGGAATGACGAACAGAAGAAAATTACAATAATTAAAAATAAAGAAGTTTAAGATAGATTTATTATTTTAGACTTTATAAACTTATTTTGTTAAACTCCTTTATAAATATAAGAGGTACTATTTTTATAGTACCTCTTTTTTTTTACCATTTTTTTTACACAAAATATCAAAAATCCCTATAAATATTGCGTTTATTAAACTTCTATTTTTTCAATATTTTTAAATAAAAATGAAATTTTATGGACATCCTTATCAGTATGCCAATGTCCACAATACCAATGTTTGTAATGTATTTTATCATCTATTTTATCTAAAAATATTTCCATACTATTATCTACCTCTTTCTGATTAATGTTTGGTAAAAACATTTCAGTTGGTCTATATTTATAAGGGCAAGTATGTGTTAATATGTAGTCAAAATAATAATTATTTTCCTTTATATTGTCTAAAGCTATTGCTTTTTCTATCTCATTTAATTGTTCATCTTGAAACCATTTATAATTATTGTATCCAAGTTTTGTTAAATTCAGTCTATATTCTTTGTCAACAGAATAAGCTCCTCCTAAAACAAAGAAAGATAAACCATTGATAAAAAATGGATAGGAATTTTTTGCAAAATATATGTTATCATATAAAGGTTCATAATAAAAAGAGCCTTTTATTGAACTGTTTAAATTTATTTCTTTATACGTTGCGATATTTTCAGGTCTTTGTTCATGATTTCCCTGAATACATATAAAAGTAATTGGAATACTATTTAAGTATTCTTTTAATACCACATCTAAAGTATTTTCATAATAATTTAATCCAGCATCACCCAAGATAATGACTACATCAGTTTCTTTGCTTGTGTTATTTTTTTTACAAATTTTTTTTATTTGTTTAAATCGACCAATTTGACCATGGGTATCACCTGTTAAAAATACTGTCATTCCGTTCTCTCCCAGTCTATAGCCTGTCCACACTCACCACAGAGTTTAATATCATTCCAGTCGTCAATTAAATTGCTGCAACAAGGGCAATATCCGTAGCTTATTTCAGGTCTATATTCTCTGTTTAAAGGCTCCTTTGGTATCCTCTTTTCAAGTGCTTCTATCGCCATATTTAATGCTTGACCTAATTCACTTTCAACATCATCAAATCCGCCTTTATATCTCCCATCTACCATTTTTGCGGTTTTCGGATAATTGTTTTTTAAAATTTTAGTTGCCTCCTGATATGTCATTCTTCCACTTCCTTTAATAAATCTGGTAAATATATCGGACTATCCTTATATGTAACAAAATCAAATATGTCTTTGTTTGCTAACGAATCTCCTTCTCCATTTGAAGAACAAAATGTATATTCGTTCTCTATAGGCTTTTCTGTGAAACACACTACCCATGGATTATTCGAAACATCTTTCGCTACCCAATTCCAGCCCTCTGCAATTCTACCTTTAATAGCTGTTATCTGTTTTTCGGTCAGTTTTGGTCTTACTGGAAGTATTTCAATTCTCTCTGGATGATTAATCATTTCGGTAAGTATATATTCATCAGTACAGCCAACCCAACAATAACCATCAAAGGTATATCTCATGCCATTTATAATTTTACATTTGATACAACCCACTAAACGACTTTTATATTCGAACTCCTGTCCATCCTCTACACCTAAAATCTCATTTAATTTGCTCATTTTTCTTCTTCTCCCTTGAGTTATAAAATCTGTATTTTAAATTATAAAATATTGCAATTATTTTTCCCTTTGTCATAGTATATATTTTATAACCCTTTGATAAATCACTAAATAAATCTGTTTCTGTTGCGTTCTAAATTAGTTCAGTTAATTTTCATTACTAATTTTAGGTTCATCAACGTCAACATCTTCTTCTATTTCATAGTACCAATTTCCGTTATTATCTCGAAATTCTTCAGCAAAATATATTCCAATGTTTTCCTCTTTATATTCTAAAAATGGACTGCCAAATCTACCTTTTGGTAACTCTCCATCTTTTTTATACCTAATAAATTCTTTATACTTTGTTAATAATTCAGGACAATTGTTTTCTACCCATTCTCTTGTAGCTGTTATACAATAATTTTGAGACATATCTACGAAAGAATGAACAACTACTAATTTATTTTCTTTTACCCAATCTTCATTATCAAATGGAATGTCTAAATCTCTATCCATCCATCCAATAAATGGCTCAGAATTTGGGTAATCTCTGCCGCAAAACCAATTATTTAATTCAAAATAAATTATTTCCATATTTATTCCTCCTTATTTAAAATTTTATATGTATATTATAACACAAAAACCCTTGAATGTCAAGGGTTTTTGACAATATTTTTTTTTATTTATTTTAATGATTCGGAGCGTTTAATCGCTTCGGCGATAATATTTATTTGTTCTTCTCTCTTTCTTAATCTTCTTTTTTCTTTCTTTAATTTAGCTTTTTCTTTTTTACGTGCTATAATCTCTTTTTCTTCTTGTTCTTTTAATAATAATTTTTCTTTATCATCAATTATTTTATAACCTGATTTTAAATAATGGTTGCACTTAGAATTACCCATAAGCTTTTTTAAAGCACATATAGCAATAGCGGCATCAAAGCTAAAATTATCTTCATTGTCACAAACAACTTTTTCTTTCGTATTATCTTTATAAGTTATTTCTACAACTTTATTTGGGACTATAATTTTTATATCTTTAATTGTTATCACTGAATCAATATTTGAACATATATTATTTAATTCATTAATATTTATTTTTTCATTTGGTAACGGTAACGTGTTTGATGGTGTTAGGGTTATCGTATTTGTGGCAGAATCTATATCAGAAATAGCAATTTGTGGTGTAGAAGTACTAATATTTAAAGTCTGCCAGTTATCGTAAGTTCCCCAATTCGTTGTTACACTTGTATTACACATATTACTACCTTCTTTCTTTTATATTAAATATAATAAAATTAAAATATAATGAGCTACTTGGTCTTGTAGATATGTAATTTTACTATATCTTGCCTTTAAGGCATCTATTATAAAATGAAGTACACATACGACAATAGATTGCCATATTATTCCATATAAGAAACAGAATGGAATAATATAAAGTACTGAATGTACAAATAAATGATACCAATTAGAACCTTTGGTGTCAGCTATGAAACTACTCTGTAAAACATAATCCCCTATTAAATGACACATAATTAAGATAATTATATCTTTTATTATTTCCATAAACCTTTCTCCTTGAAAATATTAAACATTCTTCTTATAAAATTTGATATTTTGTTAAAAATAATATTTTTGATATATCATTTTTCTCAATAAATACGGCACTTTTTACACATCATAATTGGCATTAAAATGTGAATTTTATGTACAATGTCCAGAACCACTGCCATCACAATGACCAAATGACCATCTTTTTATCTTTATTATTTTTCTTAAAATTTTAGTATACATATTAAATCCACCCTCTCGATAATGTCCCATCCTCATAAATAACAGCATATTTGTTTTGAGGTTTTTTAAAAAAATTACTTACAACTTTAATTCCGTCTGATAATGTAGCTTTTAGAGTATTCTCACACACAAAACAAGACCTTTTTAATAGTAATGGAGTCTGAAAATTAGGTATAATCTTACTCATATCTAAATATGTTTGACAACCATTAGAATAAGCAGATTTTAATTTAATATCAAAAATTTTTTCAAAAGATACAAATACATCTTCTCCATGCTGTATTTCAGAAAGTTTAAT
This sequence comes from uncultured Brachyspira sp., assembly GCA_949287565.1. GTDB lineage: Bacteria > Spirochaetota > Brachyspiria > Brachyspirales > Brachyspiraceae > Brachyspira. The sequence continues at coordinate 5,350 of CASEHG010000316.1, read as the reverse complement.
TGAACCAAACCCCATTTTATCATAATGTTTCAAACAATTTATTATATCATCTTTTTGATATAAATATGGTTTTACAATATTTAAATTAATCCTTATCTTCTCTTTATGCGGAAGTGAATTATAAAAACCTTGTCTATCATATGTTGATTTTGTTTTTCTAATATCATCTGCTATTTCTTCTTTATAATGTTGAACAGAAAGATTGATGCCATCTAATAATTCAATTAATTCTTCAAACTTATCTCTTTTTTCATAACAAATTTTAGGAACAGAAGTTGTAACGTATAACTTTAATGTTGTTTGTTTCTTAAGTTCTTTTACACACTCTAATAATTCATCTAAATACAGACATGGTTCGCCACCCAAGAACAAAACATCATCTAAACCATCGGAGTTGTCAATAATAGTTTTTATAATAGCTTCTATATTAGGTTTATTAATTTTAAGACCTTCGTAACAATTATCAATACAATGTGAACATTTATTATCGCAAGCACTTGTAAAATGTACATCAAAAGAATTATATATACCATCACAACAATTGCAGTGAAAATTCATCTTATATCACTCCTTTTCAACTTCTTTTTTTAATATTTTGAAACATTTTGTCTTCTTCATCAGAAACTATTTATCTACAATAAACAGTTTTTCTGTTCTTGATAAATTACTACGTGAGTTATCAGTATTGTTTAATAATATTTTTTGTTCTTTTTCCCAGATACATTTGAAGCCTTCAGGCATCCAATATTCACTGACCAAAACAGTATTATTATATGAAGCCTTTATAGCCCATTCGTAAAATTCTTCGTAAGGGAATGGGTTTGTTTTATATTTTGTTGTGTATCTGTATGGAATATCGCAATATATAACAAAATTATTAATTTGTGACATATCTATATTTCTGAAATCTATATTTATAAATTTAATATCTTTTAAATTAGGTGCTTGTTTTTTTAAATTATTAATAGCTTCTGTCGGATAAGTTTCGCTATTATCATCTTTAGAATGTTTGCCGTAACCTCCAAAGTATTTAGCTCCAAATGTAGCACAAAATCCAACTAATCCAACATACCAATCCTCATACTGATTTTTATTATTTTTTACTTTATTGTAAGTTTCTTGTGTTATAATATCAGGTATATCTTTAATATTATTTTGTACATGTTTTAATAAAGCTATTAATTCTTTATGTATGTCACATCCAATTTTATTGTTGCATTGTATTTTATCAATAATATTAGCCCCCCCCCACAAATGGCTCTAAATATCCATTTGTATCTTTGTTGATATATGACTGTATTATTGGCACAATATATTTGCTTATTCTACTTTTACTCCCTAAATACCACATGTTTTTAACTCCCTTTAATTATATGATTAATTATTTAAGTTAATATTGATATTTTAAAGCATTTTTATCTTCTTTCAACTTCTTCTTTTCGATTCTTCTTGAAATAGATTTATTTTCTTCTTCATTTTCTAAACTTATTATAATCCTCTATTATTCTATACAAAAACCAACGCTCTGAAAATCTTTTATTTTCAATCTGCCGTTATCACTATCTTCAACTGTTTCACTTGTTCCACCATTGACATTTAACACACAGTCACACATAATATATTCCTGATTGTCAATAGATTGATATATCATTTTAGTACAAATACCAATTATTTTGTCTTGGTTGCCTACTGGTATAATAACTGGTATTTCTTTAGTAGACTTAATAATATTTTGTATATTTGACATATCAAACACAATCCCATTATCATCAATCAATTCTTGTGTAATTGGTATTTTTATTTGCATAGTAGTTTCTAAATTAGTAATACGCATTATTTTACTCCTTATAATTATAAATTTTTCACATCTTTTAATATTTGTTTATATTTTAATTCCGTTATTGCTCTTTCTATTAATTCATCTAAATTATAATCCATACTATCTATTTGTATACAATTAAATCCACTATTCGCTATCTCTTTTATATTATCCTCATATCTATCTACTGCGTTCATGTAAGCTTTATAGTCTTTATCCAATTTACTATTTTCGTATCTTGCTTTTAATTTCGCTATCCACTCATCTTTAAGATGTAATGCAGGATACACCACAAAACAATCTTCTTTTGATGTGGTTAAACAATTTCTTACTACTTCGTGTGAAGAAGTAAATACTCTATATCCTTGTTCTGATAAATGTTCAGCAATATTACAATACGGTATATACCAATTTTCATCTCGTTTACTATTTATCCAAAAATTACCACTTTCCAAATCAATATATCTATTATACCCTGCTAAAGTTGATTTTCCTATGCCTTGATATCCAATAAAAATCATAATAATACCTCAATCCTTTTCATTTTTGTCTTCATGAATAAATTCATAATCACCATCATTATTAATAATTAAAGCGGTTAATTGATAACCAAATACACAAGAAGTATCAATGCCAATATCACCATTAATAGTTTGATATTCTAATAGAGTGGCAGGTGTATGACCAAAAATAACCTGTTTTTCTCTGTATATTCTATTATTAAGATGGGTTCTATCCCATAACATATCTTCTACTGTATTATCTGACAATAACGGTTTTGGAAGACCTGCATGTACACAAATAAACTTTTCTGTCTCATAATGAAGAGGCAATTTTTTCATCCAACTTTTATGACTATTGTACAAATAACTTATATGATGATTTTTATAATAGCTTCTTTTTGTTTTGTTTCCACCATTGTATATCCACAAATCCTTATTGTTTAAAAACATATATTCATGATTGCCTAACAAACAAATACATCTTTCTTTAGTCATTTCTTTTTGTAGTTTTATTAAGTATTCTACTACTTCAAAACTGTTTTTGCCTTTGTCAATATAATCTCCTAAAAATATTATTCTATCGTTCTGTTTATCTAAATTAATCTTATTTAACAACGATGTTAATGTATAATAACATCCATGAATATCTCCTACAATTATTGTACGCATTAATACACCTCCATAATTGAATTAATGACATTATACCATAAATATTAATATTTGTCAAGTGGTTTTAATAAAAAAAAGTGGAAATTTCTTTCCACTTTTTATAATATAAATTTCATATTTTACGCTGTTTGTAAATCGGGGCAAGAAATCGCTTTTAATAAGCATAATTAAACATCTCTCTATATATAATCCTATTAATAAATAAAAATTTGATACCCTACATCCTCATTATAAGAACCTGCTGAACCATATTCAATTTTTATGCTTTTATCAAAATCTAATCTAAAACTATATCCAACAGCTACATCTATACTACCTTGGTTTATTCTAACACCATCTATGGTTACAGTTCCCATATTAGAACAATCATAATTTGCCTTGCCTTCACTATTTATAATTACAAAACCTTTTCCATTAGCTGTTATTGGTGTAGATTCACTTGGACGCCCTCTTATAATTCTTGTTGGATAACCCGTAAGGCTATAATCACTTTCTTTTCCAATTAATGCTATATCCTCCTTATTAACCGTTGCAGAATTATTAAACTTTATCTTCAAGAAATCATAACTTCCTATATAAGATAACCAATCACTATTATTTTCATAAGTAACAGTATGATTTGAACCATCAACAGTAAACCTACTATAATTAGTGTATAAAATGCCACTTCCGGTTATAGAAACAGGGTTACTATATGTCACCTTTAGTTGTGTTGGAATAAGTCTTTTAACTCCTTCTTGTACATTTCCATTTACACCAAATATGCTGACACCTGACTTTATATTTTCAGAAATTAAATTACTATCTCCATTAACAGTTACTTGAGACAGACTGTCATATCCCTCGTCAGAAACAACACTTAACCCTTCTTTTGTGGGAGTTACAGTTTTTTCCTGAAGTTTTGCGGGGGGGGGTAATCTGGTAGACTATTTGCTTTTTCTTTTAATGCCACAAGTTTGTCTGTATTTGTCGATAACGATGTTGGCATATACATCATCTCCTTCTTTCTGCTTATATTAAGGTCGATATTCTTTTTTTTGAGCTACCTTTTAAGTACGCCCTTATTTTATTTTGGCATAGAATCATTAAATTTTTTCTTGCAAGAATAATCAGTATCATTATCTACATATACAAACCCTGTTCTTATCAAATGATTATTAATAAATGTTTTGTTATCGAGATACACATAACACTGCAAAGTATTGTTACAATCATATTTTTCTGTATCATATTTTAAAAACACTTTGCGTTTCTGGAATTTATTTTGAAGAAACTCGATTGCCTGTTCCTGATATGTTGGATTAACATTTATCCCTAACAAACGAACAATCAACCCATTGGAAAGCTCAATTTTATTAGGAGAGATAACCTGTTTTACACTAAATAAATCTTCTCTTTTGATTTGTTTATTATCTATTTTTGAGCCAAATTGAAGTTTTTTAACATCAACTTTTTTATCCATTTTATGAGGGTCGTGAAAAATATATGGTAATTGTTCAAAAGACCAATTTTTCTCCTTTTCATCTTCACAAAAAACGACTCTTGATTCATCTCCCAAAACAAGTTGGTCACTACAGAGCTTTTTCTTAATAAGTGGAGCAAATTCTTTGTTGATTTCATAACCAATTGAATTTCTTCCTAAATTCTTCGCCGCAAGAGAGGTAGTTCCACTACCTGCAAACGGGTCAAAAACAGTTTCTCCCACAAATGAAAACATTTTAATCAAACGCTTAGGCAATTCTTCTGGAAACATCGCAATATGTCCTGTTTGTTTAACGCCATTAAAATTCCAATGAGAAGAAAAATATTGTCCCCATTCTTCTTTAGTCATTACAGATTGTTCTTTCTGTTCTTTGGTTGGTTTAGGAGCATTACCGAGTTTTTTAAATAAAAGAATAAATTCATAATCCATTTTTAGTATTCCATTTCGAGGATATGGAAAGCTTCCCATAATTGCACCGCCACCAGATGTGTTCATTGTGGTTGTTTTTTGCCAAATAATAGCTCCCATATAATCCATACCTAAAGATTCACAAAAACGAATAATCTCGGTTCTAATGGGAATAACCTTATATCTTCCATAATATACAGAACGAGCAAATTGGTCTCCAATATTAATACAAAGTCTGCAACCATCAGCTAAAACACGGTTACATTCCTTCCAGACAAGATTTAAGTTATTTATATAATCTTCGTAACTATCATTAAACCCAATTTGGTCTTCTACTCCATAATCTTTTAATTGCCAATAGGGTGGTGAAGTTATGATTAACTGTACCGATTTATCTTCAATTTGATTTAAGGCTCTACTATCGCCAAATATAATTCTATGTTCAGTCATAATGAAAAACCTTTCTTA
>CASEHG010000315.1 GCA_949287565.1 uncultured Brachyspira sp. | reverse complement strand
TTATAAAAGTATTTAATATATTATTTAACGGAAAATAAAAAATGAATTCTAAAATGAAAGTTGCTGTTATGACAGATTTAAAAAAAATTGATTTTATAGAAAGAGATATACCAAATCTAAAAAATGATGAAGTTTTAGTAAAATTAGAATATGTAGGAGTTTGCGGTTCTGATTTGCATTATTATGAACATGGCTCTATAGGAAAATATATGGTAAAGCCTCCATTTGTTTTAGGACATGAATGCAGCGGTACAGTTGTAGAAATAGGAGATAAAGTTAAACATTTAAAAGTGGGAGATAAAGTAGCATTAGAACCCGGTAAAACATGCGGAGAATGCGAGTTTTGCAGAAGCGGTAAATACAATTTATGTCCTGATGTAATATTTTTTGCAACACCTCCTGTAGACGGAGTATTTCAAGAATATGTAACTCACCCCGAACATTTATCCTTCAAACTTCCAGATAATTTAACTACTTTGGAAGGATCTTTAATAGAACCTTTATCAGTTGGAATGCATGCCGCTATGCAGGGAAAAGCTAAATTAGGACAGACAGCATTTGTTACAGGTACCGGATGTATAGGTTTATGCTCTATGCTCTCATTAAAAGCATGCGGAATATCAAAAGTTTATGTAATAGATATTATAAAAAAACGTTTGGATAAAGCATTGGAATTGGGAGCTTCAGGAGTTATAGATGCTTCAAAAGAAGATGTAGTTAAAAGAGTTTATGAATTAACAAATGGAAAAGGAAGTGATTTAACAATAGAAACATCAGGTGCTGAATCAGTAACTAATCAAGCTATAGAGTTTGCCAAAAAAGGTTCTACTATGGTATTAGTAGGATACAGTAAAACAGGAATGATGAATATGAATTTAGGTTTGGCATTGGATAAAGAATTAACTTTCAAAACAGTATTCAGATACAGACATATATTCCCATTATCAATAGAAGCCGTATCAAGCGGAGCCATTAACATAAAGAATATAGTAAGCAATATTTATGAGTTCAATGATTTACAAAATGCTTTGGATAATAGTTTAAATGACAAAGAAAATATAGTAAAAACAGTAATAAAAATATAATTTATAAAATATTTAAGTATTACAGATATATAAAGCAAGTATAATTTATATATCTGTAATACTAATATCATATATAAAGCCTATTTATTATAGTTTTGTTGTTTTCTCTTTTTACCTGAAGCTTATAAATTTTATCTGATGAATATTTAAAATCCTCTCTGTAATGTGCTCCCCTGCTTTCATCTCTCTCAAGCATACTCAAGGCAATCATCTTAACACTTTCAATAATTAAATAAATTTCTATAGAACCGTCTTTAATATTTTCTTTTATACTATAATTGCTTCTAATCTCATCAATCTTTCTTAAAAAATTTTCTATTTTTTCTCTGCTTCTTACAACGGATAAATTTTCACTTACTAATTCTCTTATTTTTTCAAGTACTTCATTTTTTTTAAGAATATTTTCTTTATCATCTTTTGAAATATCATTGATCCAATCATTAAATTCTTTTTCTATACTATTTAATTTTTTATTATCATGAAATTTATTATTTTTAATATATCTGTAAGCATCTTTAACAGCATTATTACCAAACACCAAAGCACCGCCAACAGAATTTCCGCCTAGTCTATTAGCTCCCTCTATAGCAGATGATAATTCACCAATAGCATAAAGCCCATTAACACCGGTAAATCCATTGCTGTCTATTTTTATGCCTCCATTACAGCTATGAGCAAAATGAGTTATTAAAGTTTCATCTTTAAGTAAATCAATATTCATTTCTTTTTTAAGCCAATCCAAATAAACAGTATAAAATTCTTCTTTGTCTTTATATAAATCTTCAGAATATTTTAATTTTACTCCGCTGTAAGGTATTTTTAAATCTATTTCACTGCTTTCAAAATCTATACTGAAAGGAGCATAAGCACTTCTTTCAATCCATAATTTTTTATTTTTATCATCGTTTATTCCTTTCAAAATTAATTTATTATCTTCATCATACATGCCAATACAATATTTTAAAGTATGCTCTCCAAACAAAACATTATATTTAGGTTTTAAATATGCAGGTATAAATTGAATAAACTCCATATTTTGTGCATAAGCTCCAGCATCTAATGCAGTTATATGACAAGTACCATTAATTTTTTTGGGATACAAGCTATTTTTATAATTGCCTGCAATTCCTCCTGCAGCTAAAATTATCACTTTAGATTTTATAAAGAAAAATTTATCTTTATTTTGAAATATTGCTCCATAAACTTTATCATTATTTTTTATGATTCTTATTAAAGAACTTTCTTCAAATATTTTAAGTCTTTTATTTTTTCTGAAAATTTTATTAGCTCTTTTTCTAGCCCCATTCCAATCATTAATCAAAAAAATATTTCTTGAGTATTTAGCAAAACAAGCAGGTCTTGAATCTTTTCTAAGCCAAGGTTTAAAACCGATTCTTTTTAGAAGATAAACATCTCTTTTAATATTCTTAATATAAGTTTTTATAAGCTCTGGATTTTCAACACCTTTACCCATATTAGTTATATCTTCATAATATTTATCATAATCATTTTCATCTTTTGTTGCCTGTATGCCTAATGTAGCTTTCAAAGAAAAATAAGAAGCTCCAGAACAAATCTTAGAAGAATCAGCAATGCATACTCTTTTAAAAACTTTCAATGCTCTTTCAGCAGCAATAAGCCCCGCTATTCCTCCGCCTACAATCAATACATCACAATCTAATTCTTTGTTTATATTCATATTATCACTCTTAAATAGTTTTATATATAATTGAATATACCTAAACAATTACATTTTGTCAATTTTATATTTTGTAAATGTATTATCAACTTTTTTGCCGGGCTTTGCCAAAGTTGCTTCCGACTTCGTCGGCACGCTTCGCAAAAACGCAATTGCTAGAACTTTATATTTTAAGAATATATATTAAATATGGTGTAATACCATAGTTTTATGTCAAACTTAAAGGTGGACTTCATCAAATGCAGTTGTTTTAGTTCTCGCCGCAGGCGGGCTTCGCCTTATACCAATACCGAAAGGTACCTTGCCTACGGCACGCAGAGCGTCGGTAAAAGAACTGGAGTACGGCACGACTGTGTGCTTCGCAGCAAAGCCATGCAAATATTTTAATAATAATTTTTATTAGCAACAAAATCAAGTTATCCGTAGCAGCTGGCAACTTTAGTTGATGGCTAATATTAGCGAAGGCGACCAAGTAGGCACCTTTACAGGTGGCAT
>CASEHG010000314.1 GCA_949287565.1 uncultured Brachyspira sp. | reverse complement strand
TCTTTTTATAAAATTATTATTTCCTACTAACTGTATTTCAATAAGTATCTTTTTGCCGTCTTTAGTTTTTGCTTTAACATCAAGGATAGATTCTTTTAAATTTTCATTTTCAGGTAAGTTATAAGGATTAATAATTTCAAGATTGCTCACAGATTCAAAACCAACATCATTCAAAACAGCATTAACAATATTTTCTAATATATCCTCATCGCCCTCAGTACCAATTAGATATCGTACAAATAAATCATTAAGTCTGTTAATCTCTTTCATAATACTATTATAATAAAAACATAATAAATTGTCAAAGAAGTATAATATTATAAACTTAAAAATAATCAGAAAAATAAACCTGTTCTTTAGGTATAATAGATTCTAATAAATTTATTCCTTTTATGCTTGATTCTATTCTTCCGATTCTATACAGATAAGAAGGAGATTTATAACTCATAAGCATTGTTGTAAGAGTTTGAATATTCATTCTTATTATATATCTGTCTTTACCGTTTCTTTTATATTCTTTATTGAGTCTTTTGCAAACGGTATTTTTATTCTCGTCCCAATAAATTAAAAAACTTCCATTATTCCATTTAGCCATATTATCTTTTATTATTAAATTGATTTTTTTATTTTTAGGCTTTCTTAAAAATGGATAATCATTAATGAATCCTTTAACATCTGTAATTCTTGCCATTATATAAGGTCTTATAGTTTCTTTTATTTCGCTGTCTTCGAGTAAAAATGCAATAGGTTCATTGGTATAATTATATCCATGAACTTTATCCACCATAGAGAAATGTGCCGATATATAATTCCAAAGTCCAAGTCTAGCCTCAAAATTAAGATAAACAATTTCTTTTATATGAAAAATATCATTTTCTATCACATAAACTAAAAAACCTTTAGCTTCTTCTTTTTCATTATAATATATTGCCACTATAGTATCATCTACATCCCATCTCCAATACTCTTCCCATTCTAAATCGCCCCTGATTAAAGCACCATGCCTCATATGTGAAAATTCATTATAAAGCTCTATTAAATCTGCACTGTCAGAAGCAACTCTCTCTACCCTGCCCTTATTAGTTATAGTTTTTGGAAGCTGAGTATCTTTTATTTCAAAACTCATCTTATCAGAAATAATTTCCCAGCCCTTTCTTCTATAAAATGGTATTGAATAAGGATATAATACTGATATAGTCTGACCTTCCTTTTTCATATTCTCAATGCTCTTTATCATTAAATCATTCATAAGTCCGAGATTAGAATATTCAGGATAAGTGGCAACACCAGTAATACCAGCCATTTTATATATAATGCCATGTATATTCATTTTCATAGGATAAACAGCTATTTGAGAAGCTAACTTTTCACCATCAAACCAACCCAAAACTTTAGCCTTACTCAATACAGCAGATTTAGCCTGTTTTATTTCATCAATCTCATAACCAAGATTTATAAGTTCATTATTACTCACTTGAAATGCATATCTTAATAAATTATTAAAATCATCTAAATCTTCTAATGTTAAATATCTTATTCTAAATTTATTTTTCTTTTTATTTATTATACTTTCTTTAGAATCTTCTTTATTATGATGAGTGCTCATAAAAATTTACCTATATTTTACATAATACATAGTTAATATAATAAAAATATTTATAATTGTCAATTTATGAAGTTATGAAAGCAAATGCAATAAATCAATTATCATTAGAATTTTCTATATTGGCCATAAATAATTCATCTGAAGGAAGAACTAAATTTTCAATATTATCTTCTTTACCCTGACATAATTTGAAGAAATCGCAAAATTCACAATGCCTTCCAACCTTTTTATCAAAAGCTCTGTCATACCTTATATCATCAACTATTTCATCAAACCATTCTCTTAAATAATTAATCGATTCAGGAGTAAATTCTATAGTATCTAATTTATCATCTTCAAAATGATAATAGGAACCGCTTGTAACCTTACATTTAAGCCCATCCAATATACAAGCATATAATTTTAACTGTATGGTTTTTCTTTCTCTCTCCTCATTATCTTCACCAACATCATAATACTTTGTGGTTTTATAGTCTACAATCTGTAATGTACCGTCAGCAGATAAATCTATTCTGTCTATTCTTCCAAATAAAATATAATCTCTGACTCTATTTTCCATATAGCTTTCTATCTTGTAAGGAACTTTCTGTCCGAATGAATTAAAGAAATTAGAAAGCATATAAAGTCCTCTTTCACCGAGTTCCTTTTCCTCTTCTCTGCTATTAAAAAAGGCCCTTATACCGCTTCTTTTCCATACATTTCTAAAAATATTATACAGATTCTCTAAAGTTCTTTCCTCTGCTCTCTGTTCATAAAATTCTTTACAAGCCAAATGTATAGCATTACCAAATATAAAGTAAACATTAACACTTCTCTTTTGCTTTTTAAAAGGCTTTTCTATATAAGTATATCTATACTTTCTGGGACAAAGCAAATATGTAGACATGCTGTATTCACTAAATCTCTGTAATTTTTTAGCTTCCATAAATTAAAATTATTATTAATCTATATATTCATAATAGTTATTGTGCTTTTTCTGTTGTATTATTTTCAGTTTCAGTAGTAGAAGTATATTTATTAAGTAACTCTTTTATATCTGTATCAGTAGTAATATCTACAGGTTTTTTTCCTTCTATATCGGCTATATTAGCATCTGCATTGTTTTTCAAAAGTATCTCTACCGCTCTGTAACTATCAGAAGCTGCCGCAAAATGTAATGCAGTCCAACCATCATCATCTTGGAAATTAACATCTGATTTAAATTTAAGCAATGCTGCTATAACGGTTACCTGATTATTCATAGAAGCCCACATTAAAGGAGTAGTTCCTGTATTATCTCCAACATTAACTATGTCTATACCTGAACTTTTTGCAGCAGAAGAATCTAATATCACAGAAACAACATTAGCATTTCCTCTTGCTGAAGCAATATGTACTGCCATAGCATCATCTATACTATCTTTAGCAAGTACATCGGCACCATAACTTAAAAGCATATTTGCTATATCTGCATATCCATAATATGAAGCAAGTAAAAGAGGTGTCTGACCATCAGCATACCATTTATTATCCCCATCCATTAATATTGTATCAACAGGAAGTACAGGATTCATATTAATCCATTTTTGTGATAATAATTCTTTTACTATAGTAGGATTATTTGCTTTTACAGCAACATGCAATGCAGACCAACCTTCTGAATTAGTGATATTAGCATCTGTTCCTTGTTTTAATAATTCTCTGATTTTAATAACATCACCATTTTCTATATAATTAAAAAATTCATTGTCGGAGTTGGTAATTACATAACTTTGTAAAGTTTCAGAATTTGTTACATCTTGTGAATATAATATAAAACTAAATAAAAACAAACTAACCGCAACAAATATTTTTTTCATGGAAATACCCTCAACTATATTATATTTCTACAAATTATAGTATATATTTAAAAATATACAACAATTAATATAATAATTTTCATACTATACTACTTGATATATTATCATATATAAACTAATATATCTAATATTTTTAAAAAAGGAGATTTTTTTATGAATAAGTATAGTAAAAAACACTGCAAAAACTTAATTGGTAAAATTAATTTTTTTTATTTCTCTATTTTTTGTATTATGTTAATTAGTTTTTACAATAAAGCATATTCACAAACTACAAATACAAATAATATAAAAAGATATGGACAATTATCAGCATCTTTAGAAATGGTAGCTTATGGCAGAATGAGCGATTTAATAGAGCAAACTGGAAATGAAGATACTTTAGGTGTTTTATTATACGGAGATTTACATTACATAAAAGAATATAAATATGCATCTATAGAAGCTGCATTCAATGCCAGATTCTATGAACCATTATCACATAAAGCAAGATTTTATAAAGACATGTCACCTCCTGTATTTGATTTCTCTAAAATGAACATATTTATTAATTTTAAATATGTAGGAATAAGAGCAGGAGTTTTAGAACCATATACAAAAAACATACCTATGACATCATATTTTCCTACATTATTTTATTATCATACTGTAAGCAGCAATAAAGCAACTGTACTTTCAGGACCAAGAGATATGCCTATAGGATATGATAGCCAATTTATACCAAGATATGATACAGGTTTAATGGTAGAAGCTAATTTTTTTGGAGTATTTATAGGTGTAGGTTTAGTTAATGGAGAAGAAGGTCTTGATGCTAATTCATCTAAGGGCTTAATGGCTAAAGTAGCATATAGTAATGATTATATAAATACAGGAGTTGCAGGAATTGTTACAGAATTAGGCTCTATACCAATAAAAGAATGGGGGGACAGTGTTAATGCATTTTTCTATTTTAAAAATGGAAGAGATGGAAGATTCACTGTAGGATTAGAAGGTTTTTGGTTCAGACATGGTATAAGAAGATATAATGAATATTTTCCTGGTGAAGATAATACTAATAAACATCATTACAATGGAGGATATTATACTGATTTTTCAGTACAAACTTTTAATGGAGAAAAACCATATTATGGTATGAGCGGATTCATATTTTTTGAAGCAAGAAGATTATGGAAATTTGACATAACTGCCCATTTCGGCATACATGATAATAATATATATTCAGATGCTGAAGATATTTATCAACTAAAATATAGAGCTTTCTTAAAAATAACATTTAATGTAACTGATGATTTTAAAATAATGCTTTCAGATACATTCACTTATGACCCAGTATATAAAAATAATTATCAATACTATGAATTAGAAAATAGAAATCAGGTTGGTGTTATATCATATAATGAAAAAAATGGGCACTATACTGTAGATAATGACTTTTACTTAGGTTTAAGTTTCAAATTCGGCGGAGTATGGGGAAATAAATAGAGTATTTTAAAATAATTAAAGATTAAACCTTTATTTTTTTATTATATCGTTTATAATACTTTGCATGAAAAGTATAGATTTAAATAAAATAAATAGAATAGTATTCAAATTCGGTACTAATGTTTTGAGAAATGATGAAGGATATATATCTTTAGCTAGAATATATTCGTTTATAGAAGCCATAGCAAAATTCCATAGAATGGGAAAAGAAGTTTTAATAGTCACTTCAGGAGCTGTTGGATTAGGTGCAAAAAAAATTAATGTAACAGATTTGGATGAAGTAGCTTTAAAACAGGCTTGTGCAGCTATAGGACAGTCGCAGCTTATGTCAATATATGAAGATGGATTTTCAAAATTCGATATAGTTACTGCCCAGATACTTCTTACAGAAGAAGATTTTTCAAATAGAAGAAGATATTTAAATTTACACTCTACTTTAAGTATGCTTTTGAAATATAAAGTTATACCTATAATAAATGAAAATGATACAGTATCAAGTGATGAGCTTAAACAATTATATGATGTTACTCAAATAAGTTTTTCTGATAATGATAAACTTTCTGCATTGGTAGCAAGTGAATTGGATGCTGATTTACTTATAATACTTTCAGATATAAATGGGCTTTATGATGATAATCCTAAAACGAATCCTAATGCTAAATTCATACATGAAGTATTTGAAGTTACAAAAGAAATAGAAAATTTAGGACTAGATGCCTCAAAAGGCGGAAGAGGCGGAATGAAAACAAAACTTCAGGCTGCTAAAATAGTTACAAGATCAGGATGTGCATTATTCATAGCCAATGGTAAAAGACCTAATGTTCTTAATGATATTTTTGAAACAAAAGAAAAAACAATATTCTATCCAGTTGAAGAAAATGCTGAACTTTCAACAAAAAGAAGATGGATTGCTTATGCTACAACTATAATAGGAAAATTAATAGTTAATGCCGGAGCTAAAAAGGCTGTTTTAGAAAAAGAATCAAGCCTTCTTCCTATAGGAATAACAAAAGTAATTAATACATTTAAAAAAGGCGATATTGTAAGTATTGCTGATGAAAACGGAATAGAATTTGCAAGAGGTATTATAAATTATAATTCTGATGATGTTCAAAAAATAATAGGACATCACTCTGATGATATATTAAAAATATTAGGCTATAAAAATTATGATGCTGTAATTACAAGAGATTATATAGTATTATTATAATATATTTCTTAATTGCTGAGTAGCATCTTCAGGGGTGATAGAATTAATAAATACTCCGCTTCCCAATTCATAACCTGCTAATTTGCTCATTTTAGGCATTATATCTAAAAACCAATGACTGGAATTTTTATACTTGTTTTCAAGTGTAGGTAAAAGAGTATGAAGCACATAATTAAAACCTACTTCACCTAAAAGCTTATATAATCTGTCGAATACATCTTTCAATATGCTAGAAAAATCTAAAATATGAGAATTAGAAACATGTATAATGCTATCTGAATGCTCCTTAGGAATTATATATATCTGATACGGAGATCTTGAAGCAAATGGTGATATGGCTATAAAATTATTATTTTCACATATTACTCTTTCATTTAAAGATTTTTCCTCTTTTATTATATCACAATATACACATCTTCCATTTTTAGTATAATAATCTAAAGCTCCGCTAATCTCCTCATACATCTGAACAGGTATAAAAGGAGTTGTTATAATTTGAGAATGCGAATGATAAAGACTTGCCCCTGCTTCCGGTCCGAAATTCTTAAAATACAGACTATACATCATATCCTCATTATTTCCTAAATCTTTAAGCCTCATCATGACAGCTTTAAAAATATATAAGAAATCTTCTGTTTGTGCATGATAAAAATTAAAGTAATGATTAGGATGCTCTATAATAACATCATGAAATCCCTTAGAACTGCTGGCATAAAAAAGTGAATTATTCTTAGGCAATTCATTTTCATGAGTTTCAGATATTATGGGGTATTTGTTAGGTACGATTCTAACCTGCCAAATCTCTTCCTGTTCAGCATAAACAGTATAAACAGGATCCGGTGTTTTCATCTCATGTCCTCTGCAAAAAGGACAGCTAAGCTCAGAATTAGCAATCTGCCTTTCAGTTGAACTTACATAGTCACTGGGTCTTCCTGTTCTCTCTGATGAAATTATTACGGACTGCTTTGTTACAGGGTCTTTACGGATATGGGGCATAAAAAATATCAACCTATGAGTCTTTTTATCTTGTCTTTAATCTCTGTAAGATTGCCTGATTTTAATATATAACCGTCAGCATTCCAAACAGAAAATTCATGTCTGTAATTGTTATATGCTGTACATATTATGATAGGCAATTCTCTATGTTTTTCTCTAACCTTAGCCAAAAAATCCAAGCCATCCATTTTAGGCATTTTTATGTCTAATGTTATTAAATCAATATGAGGAACACCTTTATCAAGCATTTCCAAAGCTTCCTCACCGCTATCTGTGGATACTACATCATATCCTTCATCTTTGAACTCTTCTTCAAAAAGAGTTCTAATGCTTTTTTCATCATCTAAAACTAAAATTGTCTTCTTAGGCATAATGTTCTCCAAGTGTCTTATACTCATATTATAATAATTGAGTCAAAAAAGTCAAATAGAATTTTTTGTTTTGATTATTACAATCTTGTATTTTACAAATGAATAATTGCAAAAAAGCAGTATTTTATACTACAATTTTTACTTTTTTTCGCTTTCTATAGATTTATTATAGCTTGCAATAACGCTTTCTATAATACCGCTTCTAAGCCCTTTTTCCTCCAAAACTTCGACTCCCTTTATAGTAAGCCCTCCAGGAGTACATACTCCATCCTTTAATTGTGCCGGATGTTTTCCTGATTCCAATACCATAGCACCTGTTCCTTTAAAAACCTGTGCTGCCATTTCTATAGATGTTTTTCTGTCTATTCCCATAACAACTCCAGCATCGCTCATAGCCTCTATTAATATATACATAAATGCAGGAGAACAGCCAGCCATAGCATTATAGGCATGTATTTGCTCTTCTTTAATTACTTTAACCATTCCAACTCTCTTTAACAATTCAACAACACCATTCTCAACAACTTTATTTTCTGTTTCTACAACTGATATAAAACCATTGCAAGTTTTAACAGGTGTATTAGGCATTATTCTTACTATTCTGCTTCCGCTGAAATATCTTGATAAATCCTTTTTTGATACAGAAGCTGCCACGCTTATAATAGTAGCACCAACCTTAATAGATGATGATATCTCCGCAGCAATAGCAGGAATCATATAAGGCTTTACTGCCAAAAATAAAACATCTGACTCGCTAGCTGCTTTTCTATTATCAGTATAAACTTTTATTCCAAGATTCTTTTCAAGATAATCTTTCTTCTCCATAGTTTTTACGCTTGCTACAATATTGGTATACTCTATTCCGGATTTGATAAAACCTTCTATTAAAGCTCCGCCCATAGCTCCGGCACCAATGAATCCTATTATCATATTAACTCCTTTTCATATAAAAAATTTAAACTTATATAAAATAATACCAATATAAAATAATACCAAAATATTAAAAAATGTAAAAATTATATTTAATTTTCTTTCATCTTCATTTTCTTTTCTTTCATTTCCTTTCCTAATTGCCATAAATACATATCTATTTCTTTAAAAGTATAATTATCTAATTTATAAAATTTCATAAATTGTGTAATTATATTTTTTAATTTACAATATTCTTTTAAATCATCATCTTCAAATTTATAAAAATTATCTTTTTCTCTAAAATATTTAAGTACATCACCAACATATTTATCGTATATTGGATAATATGCAGGTTTATGATGAGAACAATATTTAGTGGCAAATGAATAAAAATTTCTTTCTTTTTCTTCGTTATTTTTATTAATCATTGTTACTTTTTTATATCATCTACTAAACTTACATCTCCTTTATTTAATCTTTCGTCTACAGAAGGTTTATTTTCTATATGATTTAAACTTTCTATATGTTTAGCAACATCAAAAATCCTATATATATTTGTGCTATAGAAATCATTCAAAGTAGCTGCTTTTATCAATATACTGCTTATATCTTTATTATCAGGGCATAATTCAAAAAACAATTTATTTAAAGCTTTTTCCTGATAATCATAATTCTCCAAACTACTCCATTTTTTTAAATAAGATTCAACCTCTTCAGTTGATGGTTTTGGTATATCATTAACATTTTCTAATTTTTTCATTTGTATAAAAAATCAATTATAATGATTTGATATCATCTATGCTCAATCCAGTAATTCTGCTTATAACATCAATATTCATATTCTCTTTTTTCATTTCTTTAGCTATATTTGTTTGGCTTTCCTTATAACCTTTTTCTATACCTTTTTCTATACCTTGCTGAATACCTATTTCTATACCTTCTTTTTTTCCAGCTTCTCTTTCATACTGGAGCATAGCAGCCTGTCCGTAAAGAAAAGTATCTCTTTCATTATAGGCAGACATTTCTTTTTCATCAGCTACAAATCTTTTATATTTATCTATAACTTTAGGCATGATAATGTTACCTCCTATTAACTTATTAATACTTTTTTCTAAATCTTTAGTAGTAAAAAAATCAATCCAAGATAAAAGTTTATTTTTATTATACTCTATTATCATAAATAAAAATTGTTCGCTCAAAGTCTCCGACAAGTAAACTTATCGGACGCTCACAATTTTTATAATTAGTTTATTAATATCTTTATAC
>CASEHG010000313.1 GCA_949287565.1 uncultured Brachyspira sp. | reverse complement strand
TTGAAAATCTTTCTATTAATTCAGTATATATTGATTCATTATTATGCATATTACTTTTACCGTTTATATAAGGTATTAAAAATGTTCATATATAATAAATATTATTTTATTAAATAGCAATAGTATATAATGAAAAGACTGTTAAAAATCACTATAAATATAATTTTATATAATAATTAATTTTGATGCCGAGAATATAGAAAATATTTTATTAAGGATTCTTATGTTGAAATTCTATAGTATAGTAATATTGTTATTTACTATAACATCTTGTGCATCTAATGTTAAAGTTGCTCAAAGTAAATACAATAGTGTGTGGATAAAAGCGGTTAAAGGAAAAAGTGTATTAGCTCCTAATGGATATTTATATACATTTAAAGAAAATGGAAATGTTGAATATAAAGTAAATGGTATGAAAAGAGGTACCGGAATATTTTTGTATGCAGAAAGTGCCACTAATGCTTATTATTATGAGAAAATGCCTTTGAGTTATGTTGCTCATGATGTAAGAGATTCTATACCTAATGATAAAGTAGATATGTTTGTAGGTTTTATATTGAATAATGGAAGATTAGAAATGACAACAGGATATACAAAAGAATACAAAAAAAAATTATCAGATTGGAAGAAAAATAATTTGACTATATACAATACTTTAAGAGAAGGTAAAGATATGTCCGAATATCCTATACCTTTTATAGAAGAAGTAGATAATTTTAACACAATAGAATTCGGAACATTAAGATAATTACTAATTAGTAAGAAAAAATAATTTGCTTAAGTAATTATGAATAATATCGATATTGAATTTAGAAGTACCTGTATTATATTTTACAAAGATACTACTAATAGGTTAAAAAAATAAAAGGTTTTTATTGTGTATAATTCAACTATAGGATATGCTTCAAAACTTATTAAAGGAAGTATTGTTTTTTCAATAATAATATTTATTTCATTATCTCAGCTTATGGCTGTAACTTCTATATTCAGTTTGGTATGGAAATATGAAATATTATTAAATGAAAATATACCTTTCTTTAGAGAGTTTTCTATATATGCTTTATTTATAGGAATATTTATAATAGGGGTACTATATTCTGCAATATCCAGTTCATATATATTTTCCAAAAACAGCAGAATGTTTTCTACTTTGCGTATATTCGGAGCTACTAAATTAGCTATAAGAAAATTAGCAATATTAATAAGCCTTTTATATCCTTTAGTATCATTTTTAATTTGTATTATAGAAATGCTTATATTATATTTAAGATATAGTTCGTATATATTAACTTTAATAGAATTTTCTGATGTAATAAATGGTGCTTATGTGGTATTATTAGCTAATGCTGTGCTAATAGTAGGTTTTATGATAGGAGCTTTTATTTCTAACTCTATACTTTTACACAAAGATCCTTATGATGATTTGAGGGGAACACTATGAATATAAAAATAATAAATGTATCAAAGGTTTTCCCTTTGGGAGTTAATCAATTTAATGCCTGTGAAGATATTAGTTTAGATATCAATCAAGGTGATTTTATAAGTTTTGTAGGACATACAGGAAGCGGTAAAAGTACATTGTTAAGTATTATAGGCGGTATACTTAAACCTACAAGCGGAACTATATATTATGACTCTTTCAAATTGAATGGAGCTAGTGAAGATGTTCTTGCTAGTTTTAGAAGAGAGTATTTTTCTTATATATTTCAGTATCCTGTGATTATACCTACTATAAGCGTTATAGATAATATATTAATGCCTTTAGCTTTCAAACATAAAATTACAGAAGAAAAAATAAATCAAACTAAAGAAAATATAGAATTATTTGCTCTTAAAGATAAAACATATTCTAAAGCATCTAATCTATCAGGCGGAGAGATGAAAAAGGTTGCTATACTAAGAGCATTAGCTTATGGATGTAAATGCTTAATAGCTGATGAACCTACAAGCGATCTTGATCCTGCAACTACAAAAACTTTGATGGAAATACTTACAACATTAAATAAACAAGGAACTACTATAATTATGGTTACACATGCCCATAATATAGCAGCCTATGCTAATAATGTTTATGAAATGTCTAATGGTAAAATAGTTCGCTGTTTGAAATGATTTAATTGCTGTATATATGCATTTCTAAATAATGATCTAATATTACCCTATAAGAATTAATGATTCTTCTTATCTCATTAATATCTAAATTTTCATATTGATATTTTGTTTCAAATCTTTTTAATTTGCTTATTTTATTTTGAACTACATCTGGTATAACAGCTTCAGGGAGTCTTTTTTGGCTGTTGATAGAAATCCAGTTGCCGTCTTCATCAAATGTGATAAATACTTCATTATCGAGTTCTACTTTGAAGATATTTTCTCTTTTTTCGATTTCTAGTATTTGTGCTTTAAGAAATTTACTCTTTATAAAGATTTCAGCTTCATAAGGCAGTTTTAATATAGTATCCATAATTTAACCCCAAAAAACAACATATTAATATTATCTATATTTTTATATATTTAATAAGTAATTTTTTTCTTTAACAGAAAAAATTGTAATTAATCAAAATTAAAGATTTAAGAAATAAAATAACTTTCATTTCAAATATTTCTGAATAAGTATTCCCTTATATTATTAATATAATAAAAATTTAGAAAATTACAATTTTTTAAAAAAAATTAAGCCTATATAAAAATATATAGGCTTAAAATATATAGTAATAAAATTATTTATTACTTCTTTTCTTCATTATCAGCAGGTACAACAGCCAAATCACTAACTCTAGCACCATCAGAAATATTAACGATTTTTACACCCTTAGCATTTCTTCCAAGTTCTGGTATAGAATCAGCTTTGATTTTTATAGTCATGTCATCGGTAGTAACAACCATTATTTCATCTTTATCGCCTACAGTTTTTACGCTGACAACATTTCCTGTTTTATTATCCGGCTTGATATAAATCTGTCCTTTGCCGCCTCTTCCTTTAACATTGAACTGTTTTGAAGAAAGTCTTTTTCCTATTCCATTTTCTGTAATAACTATTAATGATTCACCTTTATGTATAGCATTTCCTGATACACAAACATCATCATCATCTAAGGCAATACCTTTAACTCCTGCAGCAGCTCTTCCCATTTTTCTGATTTTCTCTTCAGTGATTCTTAAAGCAAGTCCTGTAGCAGTAGTCATAATGAAATCATCTCCAGTCTGTACAGGTGAAACGGCAACTAATTCATCATTATTTTCTAATGTTAAAGCGAGTATTCCTCTCTTTTTAGCATTTTCAAGATGTTTTAATTCCATTTTCTTTATAGTACCCATTTTAGTAACCATAATTATAGATTGTTTAGGATCAAATTCGGATACTGTAAAGTAGCTTGTAATCTTTTCTTCAGGTGCTAAGTTAAGTATAAATTTAATACTTTTACCCTGAGATATCTTAGTTAAAGCAGGAATTTCATGCACTTTCATCCAGAAAGCTTTACCTCTATCTGTAAATATGAATAAATAGTCTTTAGTAGAAGCAACAAATAAATGTTCTATATAATGCTCTCCTTGAGATTTTCCGCCTTGAACACCTACGCCGCCTCTGCCTTGAGTACGATAGCTTGAAGCAGGTACTCTTTTAATGAATCCCTGAGTAGTGATAGATACTGCAACATCTTCATCATGTATCAAATCTTCTTCATCTATTTCAGTATCATTTGTTTTGCCTATTATTTCACTTCTTCTGTCATCGCCGTATTTTTCAGCTATTTTTTTAAGTTCATCTTTAATAACAGCAAGTATTTTTTCAGGGTGAGCAAGCAAATCTTCACAATAAGCTATAAATTCTCTTAATTGCTGTAATTCTTGTTCTATTTTTAATTTTTCTAAAGCAGTTAAGCGTTTGAGAGGCATATCTAGTATAGCCTGAGCTTGTTTTTCAGAAAGTTTAAATCTATTCATAAGAGTGTTTCTAGCAGCATCAGTATTTTCACTTTCTCTTATTATTCTTATAACTTCCTCAATATTAGCCTGTGCTATTAATAAGCCTTCTAATATATGAGCCTTAGCTTTAGCCTGATTCAAATCATATTCTGTTCTTCTAGTTATTACTTCAACTCTATGATCAACAAAATATTTGATAAGTTCTTTTAAGTTTAATACTTTAGGCTCGCCATTAACCAAAGCAAGGTTTATTATACCGAAAGTTGTTTCTAAATCGGTATGTTTCCATAATTGATTAAGAACTATCTGTGTAGCAACGCCTTTTTTAAGCTCTATTATAAGACGAATACCGGCTCTATTGCTTGATTCATCTCTTATATCTGCTACACCTTCAATTTTGCCTTGTTTAACTAATTCAGCTATTTTTTCATGCAAAGTAGTTTTTACAACTCCGTAAGGAAGTTCTTTTACTACTATAGCTTCTCTGTCTCTTTTAGTTTCTTCTACTTCAAGTCTAGCTCTTAATTTAATTCTGCCTTTTCCTGTAGTATAAGCCTCTTTTATTCCCTCTTTACCGTATATAATTCCAGCAGTAGGGAAATCAGGACCTTGTATATAACGCATCAAGTCCTTAATTTCGGCATCCTGATGATCTATATAGTAAACTATAGCATTTACAACCTCTTTCAAGTTATGAGGAGGCATATTAGTAGCCATACCTATAGCAATACCCATACTTCCATTAACTAAAAGCTGAGGTACTGTTGCAGGAAGTACAGAAGGTTCAGTTCTTGAATCATCGAAGTTCGGTACGAATTTTACAGTTTCTTTTTCTATATCATTAAGCATTTCTTCAGCAAAACGTGTCATTCTAGCTTCAGTATAACGCATTGCTGCAGGTGGGTCATCATCTATAGAACCGAAGTTTCCTTGTCCGTCTACAAGTAAGTAACGCATAGAGAAATCCTGTGCCATTCTTACCATAGTACCATAAACGGCAGAGTCACCATGCGGGTGATAACGTGCTAAAACTTCTCCTACCGTAGCCGCCGATTTCTTATAAGGCTTATCATGAGTAAGATTAGCATCATACATTGCATATAGGATTCTTCTATGAACAGGTTTTAAACCATCTCTAACATCAGGCAATGCCCTAGAAACGATAACGCTCATAGCATAAGTTAGATAAGATTCTCTTAATTCATTTTCTATTGAAATATGATCTACTCTTTTCAAGATATCTTTTGTCAGTGTGGAATATTGTCTTTCTTCCGAATTATCTTCTTTATTCTTTTTTACTGCCATATATCTATATCCTTAAAAAATATTCATACAATTATAACATTTTATCGTAAAATTATCAATATATAAATTATACTATAATAAAGAAGAAAATATATAATTCACACTATACTATTGCAGTAATATCTTTTTATTTCTGAAAAATTGGTTTTCAGTTCTTAATTATATAAAAAATAAACTATAGATTTAATAGAATAATTTTATTTTAAATAATCTTCTCTTCCTATTACCTTAGCTAAATGATACATTACAGTTTGACGCTGAACCGGCTTTACAACATATCCGTCTACTTTTAACTTTAAGAATTCCATCAATACGCCTTTATTGGCATAAGAAGTAACAACTATTATTTTGGAGTCTATATTTAATGCTCTTATTCTTTTCAACAAATCAATTCCGTTCATCTGCGGCATTTCAAAATCCATCATTATTATATCCGGTTTATCTACTGCTTCTCTAAGTTTTGTTAAAGCATCTATAGCACCGTCAGCTTCTAATATTACTTCAAAGTTTTCTGATAATAATATCTTTTTTTCAGCTAATCTTATAGTACTAGAATCATCTATAACCATTACTTTGTATGGCTTGCCTGTTTTAGTATTATATCCTAATGGTGAAGTTGACATAAAAATACCTCATAAATGTTATATCCCTATAATTTATAATAATTATTAATATTGTCAATTAT